>JAPLDP010000035.1 GCA_026391695.1 Bacteroidota bacterium | reverse complement strand
ATCAGAAACAAGATGGGTATTTGGGCTTTTTGTATCTTTACTCATGGAAAAGTTTGTTTAAAAGTTTATACACCTCAAAGATAATGATTATCAATGAGATAACAAACTTTTCCATTTTTTTATGAATAATTCAGGTTAAATAAACCGAGTGACACTCGAAAAATTTATATTAATGCGTTAATTGAAGCAGATAATGGAAACTATAAACCATTATTAAAATTTGCAAGATCGTGAAATAATATAACTGGTGGTATTAGGGTGCAAGTTTCATTTTGCTTTGAATGATAAACGCTAAGGCCTGCGGCCTATGCGCGATGAGAATAAGTTAAGCAAAACGAAACCCTGAACCCGACCGTCAGACTGTCTGAAAACCCTCCTTATTAACGTTGTCTGATTGATTGAATATTCCGGAGCAAAGTATACTACTTATGAGGGTTGAAATGTATCGGTTATAGAAAATCGATTTTCAAAAAACCTGACATTGCGGCAGAAAGTGTACCACCCAACCGAGGAGGGATTTGTAACGACAAGTTTTGTTATCTTGGTCAAAAACCAAGAAAACATTCAGATTGAAGTCTGGTCACTCGTGATTGCCGCGCTGTATCTCCGACGAAGAAACGTTTCAGCATGCACGTCCTGAATGATGCCTTTGCGTTCATTCTTCTGCCAGAGTTTGTTTCTCACTTCCCGCCTTAGCAACAACAAGTGGCAAATTGCTGCTAAGAGCTATGATTTCTTTATAATCTGCCAACCGGTTGATTATCGATAAAGCCATTGTTTGGGAACCTTTCCCTCATGACAATATTGTATTGATCAGATTTCTATGAAAGAGTTTTAACTTATATTAGCAAAAAATATTCTTCTGCCTTGCTGCATTTGCACCTGGATGTCCTAAGCAAGTTCAGTAAAACAATTAAATGAATAATGGCCAAACATAAAGCTATCCTTTGTTGGAGTGGGGGAAAAGATTCTTCATATTGTCTGTACAAAGTATTAAAAGAAGATTCATATGACGTAAGGTACTTACTTACAACGCTAAACGATAGTACCAAGCGAATCTCAATGCATGGTATCAGAGAAGAATTATTAGACAAACAGGCTGAATCGATAGGTATTCCTCTATTGAAAATATGGCTCAGTAAAGGAACAAATACTGAGTATGAACGAAAAATGAGAAGCACATTAATCAAAGCAAAATCAGAAGGTATTGAAAACGTCATTTTTGGTGATATCTTTCTGGAAGATTTAAAAGCTTATCGTATAAATAATTTGGCTAAAATTGGAATGACTGGAATTTTTCCGTTATGGAAAATGGATACTACATTACTCATTAATGACTTTATCAGGCAAAATTTTAAAACTATCACCTGTTGTACAGATGATGGATATCTTGGTGAGGAGTGGGTAGGAAGAGAAATTAACAACTATTTTATTGAACAACTACCTGAAAATGTTGATCCCTGCGGCGAAAATGGGGAGTTTCATACATTTTGTTTTGAAGGCCCTATTTTTAATAAGAAGATTATTTTTTCAACAGGCGGAAAAATATATAAACCTGTTGAAATCAAAACAAATAACAATTGTACCTTACAATCGGAAAAACGGACAAAAGGATTTTGGTTTTGCGATTTACTATAGCCAAATGAACCTTAACGGCCATATTAAAATTTTCCATCTGATAAAATATGAGGCATAGCATAATCCGCCAGGCTTTTAACTGTAGGTGCAGCCGTCAGTGAGTTGCTCTATCACGGGTGAAAGCTTTATAACACATGGTTGTCGAAAAAAATACATGTCCGACAAACGCTGGCGTATGAAAAGTGCGTATTATTGTAAAGTCCTATGGATTAATTTCATAAAAATAACCTAAACTGAATCAACTTATTATGAGAAAAGGGCTTGTTTTACTCATTGCTATTATCATATCCATTGCTTCCAATGGTCAGGATAAAAGCCTGAAACCCACAAGGATTTCCAAAGCGGTATATTTTGACCAGACTCCGCCATTGCGCGATATGCCTGTTGTTGAACCTGGTGTGCGTGACAGGAGCTGGAAGGATGGCATCATCGAAAATCCTTCACTTGACAGGGACCTTGTGAGCGACGAGGTCAGGGCAAAATTCCACGGTGTCGTCGATCCTGTTATTCAGGGCAAAATGGGTGATCGCAGCTCCCGCGGCCCTCTCAAAAGCTTCGACGGAGTGGGAAATGTCAATAGCTGTTATCCTCCCGATACGGATGGCGATGTCGGCCCCAATCATTATTTCCAGATGATCAACCTGTCGTTCGCTATTTATGACAAATCTGGTAACAAGTTGTACGGACCTGCTGATAACAGGACATTATGGGCCGGATTTATCGGCCCATGGACCGGCACTAACGACGGCGATCCTATGGTGATGTATGACCATTTGGCTGACCGCTGGGTTGCATCGCAATTTGCCATCTACACGTCCGACGGCACCTACTGGGAACTGGTCGCTGTTTCACAAACCGGCGATCCTCTGGGAAGTTATAACCGGTATGCCTTTCAGTTTTCTGATTTCAATGATTATCCCAAATTAAGTGTCTGGCCTGATGGGTATTACTCTACGTACAATATGTTTGGCGATGACGTCCATGCCAGTGTTGCTGCCTTTGAACGGGAGAAAATGCTTGCCGGGGATCCCGATGCACAGATGGTTTACTTTGATGTACTTGAGGCCTGGAGCATGATGCCTGCCGACCTGGATGGACCTGTTCCTGCCGCCGGTACCCCGAACTATTTGGCTGCATTGGATACATGGAATGATCAAAGCCTGGATATTTATTCATTGCAGGTTGACTGGTCCAATACCGAAAATTCGACATTGACAGAGGTTGCCTCATTGGATACTGACCCTTTTAATCCGGATATTGAGGGTATATCACAGCCGGAAACCGGAACACAGTTGGATGCCATTAGCGATCGCCTCATGAACCGTCTCCAATACAGGAAATTTGCGGATCATGAAACCATGGTGATCAATCATACCGTCAACGTTAGTAATCATGCCGGTATCCGCTGGTATGAAATGCGGAAAGATGCCGGAAACTGGTACATCTATCAGCAGGGAACTTATTCTCCGGATGCTGAGAATCGCTGGATGGGCAGTGTTGCGATAAATGCCAATGGGACTATCGCCCTGGGTTATACCGTATCCAGTTCTACTACACATCCATCCGTAAGATACACCGGACGTTCTGCTGATGCACCGCTGGGTGAAATGAATTTTTCTGAATTGGAGCTTATGGCAGGTACTGGCTCACAGTCAGGCATTGATCGGTGGGGTGATTATTCATGTATGACTGTCGACCCTATCGATGACACAACATTCTGGTATACACAGGAATACATGGGGGGAGGTTGGCGAACCCGCATAGGCCAGTTCAATTTTGCTCCTATGCTGCCACCTCATGTCGAAGCAGGTAGTGACACATCCATGTGCGAGAATACCCTGTTCACTGCCCATGCCTCCGGCGAATATATCAGCTCTGTTTTGTGGTCGACCAGTGGCGACGGACGTTTTATTCCGGATCCTCCTGTCGCTATGAATCAGGTATATATACGCGGGATTGAGGATATTGCCACCGGCGGATTCACTTTGTGGATCGATGCCAATGGATTCCTACCCAGTTTAACTGATCAGGATAGTATCGCAGTTATCATTATCAGACTGCCTGAATGCAATGCCGGTGCCGATACCACTATCTGCAACGACGCCACCATAACACTGGATGGCTCTGCTGCTGATGCATCATCAGTATTCTGGACTACAGCCGGCGACGGAACCTTTGATAATAATTTGGTCTTAAATCCCACCTATACACCAGGAGCCGGTGATATTGAAGCGGGTTCGGTTAAATTGACTCTTACGGCTAATCCTCTTGCACTCTGCGAGGAGACTGCAGAGGATAAGATCACCATTACATTGGTCATTTGTTCCGGAATTGATAATACAAACATCGGGAAAACGGGTATTAAAATCATACCCAATCCAAGCAAGGGAGAGTTTACTCTTTATCTTGATCATGAAAAAAGTAACAGCTTGCAGGTTGTTGTTTTAAACCAACTCGGCGAAGTTGTTATGAATGAGGAAGCCGACAACCCATCCGGTCACTTGGTGAAGACCTTTAAAGTGAGTGGTTTGCCAAAGGGTATTTATTTCCTTAAAGTACAGGGAGGAAATTCTGTATATATAGAAAAGGTCGTGATCAATTAACGCTGGCTGCCAGGTCATAACATACCTTCAACGAATGGCTGTTAGTAATTATTTCTTACCTGGCAAATCCATTGCATTGATATCCAATAAGTTGAGGAAACTAAGGCGTATGATGCGGGTCATCTTGTCGTAATCCACCTTATTGGTTTCATCAGAGGGCTGATGGTACTCAGGGTGAAAAGCTGCCATATAATAAATAAAGGGGATCTTTTTTTCAGCAAAAGGGGAGTGGTCGCTGCCTTCATTTATCCCGACTGTAGGTCTCCAATCAATCTTTAATCCTAATCCACCTTCCTCATTATTACGGCTGATCAGAGCCTTCAGAGTATCATTTCCCTTAGGATACATAGCTTCGACCTGCAATCCGAGTGTATCATCTTCTGTATCACGCGAGATCATATCCAGATTCAGATTAAAACCGATCTCCTCAGGCTTTATCCTGGAATAATTAACAAAATACTCGCTCCCACAAAGTCCCTTTTCCTCACCTGTCCATGCAGCGAACAGGATATTTGTTTCTGGCTTTATACCTGTTGCCATCCATGCTTTGGCAAGAGTCATTACCCCTACGGTGCCTGATGCATTATCATCGGCTCCATTGAAAATATATCCGTCAATCTTTCCCAGATGATCATAATGTGCGCCCACGACAATATAGGATGTGGTATCTTCACCTTTTATCAGTCCAAGAACATTCCTCGCTTTCACCAGTTCTGACGTGACATTCACTTTGAGCTTTATTGATGTTTCCTTAAGAAATGTTGGATTGGGTTTGGGTGTTTCTGCTGTTTTTTTCTCAAAATCCTCAATATTGACCCCGGAATTCATTAGCAGGGCGTTGATTGATCTTCGTGAAAGAGTTATCCGGGCAGGACGCTGATCTATGGAATCTGTGGCAATGATCCATTCCCACTCATCTCTTGGGAGAGGTTTATCACCTTCATAATAGTCGGTTTTATACCGGAAAGGATAATTTACCACCCATGAACCTGACATATCGCCTTTTGCGGATATTTCAATCACTGCCACAACGCCTTTCTCTGCAGCAAAATCATCTTTTTTATAAAGAGGGGATGTATGCCAGTCTTCCGGCAGATCCTTGAATATCTGCCATGCTGCCGAAGTCGTATCATTGTGTCCCGGGAATCCTTCCAATCTCATAACCACCTTTCCCTTCACATCAATTCCCTGGTAGTCATCGTAGTTTCTATCATGATCAATTAGCCCGTATCCCACAAATACAACTGGTCCGGTATAGGTAAATCCGGTTGCTCCCGGCCAGACTTTAAAATCGGTTTTGTAATTGAAAGTGATTTCATTATTAGAAATATTTTTTGCCGGAATAATACTAAATTCTTGTATATCAGCAGGTTTATAACGAATTAAATTGAAATTCTGGAAATAAGTGATGTTTTTTTGAGGTCTATCCCCATCGTCGTCATCAAACCAGCGGGGATATTTCCATTCAATATCTCCGGCAGGTTTAAGTCCATAAACCATGAACATGCTGGCAATATAATCGGCAGCCATGAACATCCCTTTTTCACCAGTTTCACGGCCTTCGGTCCAGTCGGAAGAGAGAAAATCCAGCTGACCTTTTACCACTTCGCGTGTGATGGCTTAGATGCCCTTTGTTTGTGAGTTCTCCTGTTGTGCGAAAACATGGGGTTCATAAATAGAGAACAAAACAAGTAATAAGGCGACAATTCGTTTCATTATGAGAATAGTTTGGTGAGTATTAATTTATACGTCTGAGGTTTAACCCTAAAAGGTTGATAGTCAAGCTAGGCATGTTTGAATCATGAGAGATATTTGCATTTCTGACAGTCATTTCGCTTTCTCCAATATTAATGGTAGTAAAGGTAGAAATTGTGATCATAAAAGCCATTGAGTTAAAATAAAAAATATAGTTGCATCGCCTGAAAGATATTCTTAAATTTACTGATATTTTTAACTTTTACTCACTATGAAAAGACTATTTATTGTATCATTTTTATGCTTGACAGCAATTGCATTAATGTTCTCATCCTGCAAAAGTAAGAGGGTCGAACTCCCTGTGGTCCTTGAAAATGCGACTGATCAGATTTTTCAGGTCATCCGGCAAATGGATACGAGTATGAGTGCCATTTCAAAAAAACTCACCAGTGTCGCGATTGATTCAGAAAAAGCCAGGAATATTCTTCGTAATGAATTTGGGAAAATAAATTCGGTGATAGAAATTGCAACCATTACACCCGAGGGTGTCCTATGTGTAATCGTGCCCGATACATATAAGGGATCAGAAGGCATAGATATCAGTAAACAAGAGCATATTGTTAAAGTAAAACAAACAAAAAAACCTGTGTTAAGTTCGGCATTTACTGCAGTAGAAGGTTTTCAGGCAATTGTTCTGGCTTATCCTGTCATATCTGCATCAAATGAATTTACAGGTATCACCACAATGCTCATCCGGCCGGAGTCGTTCCTTAAAAATATTATCACACCGGTTATTGAAGGCGTTCCAGTCGATATTTGGGTGATGCAACAGGATGGAGTTATTCTCTATGATTATGACACTGAAGAAATAGGCAGGAATTTATTTACCGATCCCTTATACAAGTCTTATACAGAATCCCTGAAAACAGCTGCCAGAATTGCAGAGGAGAAGGATGGCAGTGCTACTTATAATTTCCTCGGTCATGGTCTGGAAAAACCTGTGACTAACGAGGCTTTCTGGACAACAATCGACACCTATGGCAATGAATGGAAGATCGTATTGATCAAACCCATAGGAGAACACGATGTAAAAAGAACGGTAAAAGATCTTGGATTGAAAACAGCTGCTGATGATTTGAAAGCATTGGCTGGCAATGAAGATTTCTTATCCCTTGTTGCCCGGGGCAATAAGGAGGAAGCACTTATTTATTTTCAATCCTTTTACGCAGCTCATAAGGTATATGCCATTGAATATACCGATTCAACCGTGACATGCCAGTTTGGATACCCGCCATCACACAGTCTGAAAAATTACCCGGTCAAACCCGAAGATCTGCAAGAGAAATCTTTCTATGATGCCGTCGTGAACAGAACTGAGGCGACGTTTAAACAGACTCTCCTGGAAGGCAATACAGGAACCTTTTATTGCTGTCCGATGACGTATCAGGGCAAATACCTGGGAGTGATTTACTATATTATAATTGAGGCCTGAGGCCATTCATTAAAGGAATTAAAGAAAAAAAGGTCTTTCACTCAGAATCTTTCCTTTCCCCTAAAAAATATATGGTTTTGGATGGTAAATTCTTCATTTGTTTTTACTTTTGTCGGTCATTTGTTAAAGAAATAACACTGGTATTTGGGTTGTTTGTGAAACCTGAAAGGAGTTAAAAGTGAGCAGTGTATTGATTTTTGCTGTGGTTGTTCTGAGTGCTATTGGCATTGTTTCGGCGGTCGTCCTCTATTTTATTGCTCAGAAATTCAAAGTTATCGAAGATTCGAATATTGATCTTGTTGAAGTATCGCTGCCCGGAGCAAATTGCGGAGGATGTGGTTATGCAGGGTGCAGGAATTTTGCAGAGGCATTGGTCCATGCCGACAAGCTGGATGGTTTCTTCTGTCCGGTTGGTGGCAATGAGGTGATGAAACGAGTTGGCGAAATCCTTGGCTACGAAGTTGGTAAGGTAGCTTTGAAAGTCGCTGTTTTACGCTGCAACGGCTCTGTTGAGAATGCACCAAGGAAAGTGTATTTCGACGGTGCTGCAACATGTGCTTTTGCCCATAACTTGTATGCTGGTGAAAGCGGATGCCCTTTTGGCTGTCTCGGTCTGGGCGATTGCGTAAGATCGTGCCAGTTCGATGCCATGTATATGGACGCTGAATCCGGCCTGCCGGTGATCATCGAAGATAAATGTGTGGCCTGTGGCGCTTGCGTTAAAGCCTGCCCCCGTCTTATTATAGAACTCAGAAATAAGGGACCTAAAAACCGGAGAATCTTTGTCTCCTGCATAAACGAGGAAAAAGGCGGTGTAGCCAGGAAAAACTGTAAAGTGGCCTGCATTGGCTGCGGTGCATGTGTTAAGGTATGCAGGTTCGATGCCATCACCCTGGAGAAAAACCTGGCTTATATCGATTTTAACAAATGCACACTCTGCCGGAAATGTGCCCCTGAATGCCCGACTTTTGCTATCCAAGAAATAAACTTCCCGCCAAGAAAGGAAAAAGCACCGGAGACGGAAAAGAAAGTGGAGGTCATATGTTGAAAACATTTAAACTCGGGGGTATCCATCCGGCAGAAAATAAGCTATCTGCAAAACAACCACTGGAAATCCCTGGACTGCCAAAAAAAGTGTATATACCACTGTCGCAAAGCATGGGCGCCACGGCTAAAGTCATGGTCAAAAAGGGTGATACAGTGAAGACCGGCCAACTTATTGCTAAAGGAGAAGCTTTTATCTCCTCCAACGTTCACTCCTCAGTCTCCGGTACAGTAGTTAAGGTTGATGAAGTCATCGACCAAAGCGGCTACAGGAGAGAAGCAGTATTTATCGATGTGAGTGATGATAACTGGGAAGAATCCATTGACAGGAGCCAGGAAATTAACAGGGACATCAGGTTTACATCAAAGGAGATCATTGATAGGATTTTTCAGATGGGCATTGTGGGTATGGGCGGAGCTACATTCCCCTCACATGTTAAACTCATGGTGCCTGAAGGCAAAAAGGCTGAGCTGCTCATCATTAATGGTGTGGAGTGTGAACCATTTCTGACTGCCGACCACCGCCTGATGCTGGAGAAGGGAGAAGAGATCCTCGTGGGGGCATCCATCCTTATGAAAGGATTGAATGTGAAAAAATGTATCGTCGGTATAGAAAATAATAAAATCGACGCCATTGCCTATATGAAGGAACTGGCGGGTCATTTCGAAGGTATTGAAGTCCAGGCATTAAAGGTAAAATATCCCCAGGGGGGAGAAAAGCAATTGATAAAAGCCCTCACAGGAAGGGAAGTCCCATCCGGTAAGTTGCCTGTGGAAGTTGGCTGCGTTGTTAATAATGTGGGTACGGCTTATGCGGTTTATGAAGCTGTTCAGAAGAATAAACCCTTAATTGAACGTGTAGTAACAGTGACGGGAATATCCGTCAGTCAGCCATCCAATTTTTGGGTGAGAATAGGAACTCCTTTGTCAGATCTTCTCATTGCTGCCGGAGGTCTTCCTGACAATACCGGTAAAATCCTCAGCGGTGGGCCTATGATGGGAAAAGCCCTGACATCACCCGATGTGCCGGTGGTGAAAGGTTCTTCGGGCTTCCTGATCTTTCCGGAGCAGGAATCGAAGCGTGTCAGGGTTCAAAATTGTATTCGTTGTGCAAAGTGCATTGGGGTCTGTCCCATGGGACTTGAACCTTATCTTCTGGCCCAGCTTGTTGCACATGAGGAGCATGACACAGCTGAAAAGCACCGGGTGATGGATTGCATCGAATGCGGGTCATGTCATTATATTTGTCCTTCAGGTAGACCCTTGCTCGACTATATCAGGTTGGGAAAATTCCAGGTCGGTCAGAATATAAGAAACAGAGGAAAAAAATAAATTATGGCAGTTCTCACAATATCCGGTTCGCCACATATACACAGCGGACAATCAGTACAAAAGATCATGTTCGGTGTGGTTTACGCCCTTATTCCTGCCTTCCTGGTGTCGATTTATTTTTTTGGTTATCAGGCGCTTATCCTGACGTTGATTTCTGTTGCAGCATGCATGCTGTTCGAGTATCTCATTCAAAAATTTTTGCTTAAAGGCGAAATAACTATCACTGATGGCTCAGCGGTTGTCACAGGTATCCTTCTTGCTTTTAATGTACCGAGCAACCTGCCTGTATGGATGCTAATTGTTGGGGCATTAATAGCTATTGGTGTGGGGAAAATGGCCTTTGGCGGACTGGGTAAGAATATTTTTAATCCGGCTTTGGTAGGCCGTGTTTTCCTGCTGATATCATTCCCGGTGAATATGACCACCTGGCCTGTGCCTAACCCGTTGTTTGCCCCGCATTTGACTGATGCCATAACCGGACCGACGACTCTCGGCATCCTCAAGGAAGGCCTCAAAGCCGGTAAAACCGTCGCAGAGCTAACTTCACAAATGCCTGATTATATCAGCGAACTGCTTGGAAACCGGGGTGGATCACTGGGCGAAGTATCAGCCATCGCGCTGATTCTGGGAGCCATCTATCTTTTATTCCGTAAGATTATCACCTGGCATGTGCCGGTAGCCTATCTGGGCGCAGTGATCCTTTTTTCAGGATTGTTATGGCTCATTGATCCCACGATATACGTTGATCCGTTGTTTCACATTATTACAGGCGGCATGCTGCTTGGCGTGTTCTTTATGGCCACCGACCTGGTCAGTTCACCCATGTCTGCCGGCGGAATGCTGATCTTTGGTGCCGGATGCGGCATCATTACTGTCCTGATACGTATCTGGGGTTCATATCCTGAAGGCGTATCCTTTGCAATCCTGATAATGAATGGATTTGTGCCATTGATAAATAAAGCGTTCAAACCACAGAAGTTTGGAAAGTAGAGCATAAGATGTAGCGATGTAACGATGTAACGATTTAACGATGTAAAGAAGTATAAAAAAGCAAGACAGCAGATTCAAACAACAGGTTTATGTCTAAAACAGAGTCCACATTTAAAAACATGTTCCTTTGCCTCTTCCTTATAAGTGCTTTTGCCTCGCTGGCACTGGCCGGGGTGTACATCATCACCCTTGAGCCCATAACTTCGGCCCAGAAAGCAAAAAAGGAAAGAGCTATTAAAGAGGTCATACCTGAATTCGATACATTGCTCATTGATACGGTAAAGACTGCCGGTAGTGACATCGATTTAGTAGTAAACATGGGTTATAAGGATACGGTTCTTGTTGGGGCGGCTATCGAGACATTTTCCACCAAAGGATATAATGGTCTGGTTCAGATCATGGTTGGATTTTTACCGGATGGAACGATAAACAAGATCGAAATATTGCAACAGAAGGAAACACCGGGTCTTGGTACCAAGATGGCCACGCCGGAATTCAAGGGTCAGTTTTATGGAAAAAGTCCCTCCTCTTTTAAAATGAATGTTAAGAAAGATGGAGGAGAAGTGGATGCTATTACTGCTGCAACAATCAGTTCAAGGGCGTTTTGTGATGCAGTGCAACGTGCCTATAACACCTATCAAAATCAGGGAGGGTCAAAATAATGAATCAATGGCAGAATTTTACGAAAGGATTTATTAAGGAAAGTCCCACCTTCTCTCTTATCCTCGGCATGTGTCCGACTCTCGGTGTCACAACATCGGCCTCTAACGGCATCGGAATGGGAATGGCCACCACCTTCGTTCTCGTCATGTCAAACCTTGTCATTTCACTGGTTAAGGACCTTATCCCTGACAAGGTGAGGATAGCCGCCTTCATTGTGATCATTGCCTCATTTGTGACTATCGTCGACCTGGTGATGGCTGGCTTTGTGCCTGCTTTACATGAAAAACTGGGCATATTTATCCCCCTGATCGTTGTCAACTGCATTGTCCTTGGAAGAGCAGAAGCCTTTGCTTCAAAAAATGGTGTTCTTTCCTCTGTCATTGACGGACTGGGCATGGGATTCGGGTTTACATTTGCCTTGATATTGCTTGGTTCCATTAGGGAATCCATTGGCAATGGTTCCATTTTTGGCCATAAGTTCATCGCAGGTGATGGCATCCTGATCTTCATTCTGTCACCAGGTGCTTTCATAACACTCGGCTTCCTCATAGCACTGATCAATCAGCTGAAAAAAGCAACATAATAGCGATGTAACGATGTAACGATGTAACGATGTAAAAAAATAACAATAGAATTATGGAATACATTCTCATTATTATTTTCTTTGTTTTCGTCAACAATATTGTACTGGCGCAGTTTCTTGGTATTTGTCCTTTCCTCGGGGTATCAAAGAAGATTTCTACTGCGGCGGGAATGAGCGGAGCTGTGATATTTGTCGTCGTATTGGCCACGATGGCCACATGGCTTATCCAGCGTTTTGTCTTAGACCCGTTGCATATACGTTTCCTTCAGACCATAGCATTCATTCTGATCATCGCCTTCCTTGTCCAGATTGTCGAGATCATCCTCAAGAAAGTAAGCCCGGCACTCTTCCAGGCGCTGGGTATCTATCTGCCCCTGATAACGACCAACTGTATTGTCTTGGGTGTGGCCATTCAGACCATCGTTAAAAATTACAACCTGATGGAAGCTGTTGTATTTGCTATCTCCAATTCTGTGGGCTTCAGCCTGGCACTTATATTAATGGCTGGCATACGTGAACATCTCGATATGGTCGATATACCTAAAGGAATGCGCGGCGTGCCCATTGCGCTTGTTCTGGCAGGCTTGTTGTCACTTGCCTTCATGGGCTTTGCCAATTTGGTTTCTATCAAGTAATATGATATAATATTTTGCTGATGATCCGGGAAAACATCATTGAATTCGAAAATCTCTCAGTCTACCATAAGAATATTCTTATCCTTTCTGATGTTAATCTTGTCATTCAGAGAGGAGAATTTGTTTATCTTGTCGGAAAGACAGGGTCAGGAAAGAGCAGCCTGTTGAAAACAATCTACGCGGAATTGCCGGTGATGGAAGGCAGCGCCAGAATTGCCGGTTATGATCTTACTCAACTAAGGAAAAGGGACATCCCTTTTCTCAGAAGAAAATTGGGTATCGTTTTCCAGGATTTTCAATTGCTTACCGACAGGAGCGTCAGCGAAAACCTTCTCTTTGTCATGAAGGCTACAGGCTGGAAGAACAAGCGCGATATGGACGCTCGCATCCGGGAGGTATTGGAAAAAGTTGGCCTCGGCACCAAAGGATTCAAGATGCCACATCAGCTTTCCGGCGGCGAGCAGCAGCGCGTTTCGATTGCCCGGGCACTTATCAATGATCCTGAAATAATACTGGCCGATGAACCTACCGGAAACCTGGACCCTGAAACATCTGAAGGCATCATGAACCTGTTGATTGACATCAGTCATTCGGGCCGCTCTGTTTTCATGGCCACACATAATTACTCCCTCTTCAGGAAATTCCCGTCACGCACCCTCAGATGCGAAGATGGTAAAGTAACTACTTCAGAAAATATAGTGTATTAACCGGTCGGCATTGGCTTCATTGGAGTAGTTGCCTTTTAGAACTGCTGACCGCAGATTGACCTGGTCCTGTCCGAAAGTTGTTTTGGCTAAGTCATTAAGATGCTTCTTGAGTTGTAAACTATCATCACCAATGATACACAACTCATCAAGCCCAGTTCCATTCAGCATAGCCTCGTTGACAAGTACAAACCTGCCGTTGTAAAGGGTATTCAGCAGTTTTAACTTTAATCCTGTAGCCTGGAACGTTACAAGGATGTTCACATGTGCATCTCTTATCAAACCGAATAATTCTTCATCTGCCGGGTTTTCTATGATCCTGACATGCGTATTATTTCTGGCGGCCTTTTTAAGATGCGCGGGAGGATTCAATCCGGCAATGACCAGATCCATGTTAATATCATCGAAAACATCTTTGATGAGAAAAGTTGCTGCATGATAATTTTCGGCGACCGACAGATTACCATGGTATAATGCATAGCCTCCTCTGCCTGTCTTGCATGCAATTTCATCATTACCATGAAAGCTGGGAAGAAAATGGACATGGCCGGAGTGGAATCGGTTTTTGAGGTATTCCTGATCTTTTGTCGATACGACAAGCATCATCGTGGCATGCTGCAGTACTTTTTCATACAGCCTTAATTTGATGCTCGCCTTTAAGAAATACAGTTTTCTGAAAAATTGTTTTTCGGCCTTGAAAAGATTGTAATAGTAATCGTGCTCGATGTTGCTTTCCCTGTAAATCAGTTTTCTGCCATGAAGCCTTGGGTCATCAAGGTAAAAACAGCTGTGCAATCCTTCAAAAAGTATGGGATGGTCATCCATTAATAAATTTCGCATGAGCTCTTCCGACCTTCTGCTGCTGACTATATATGGTCTTGACGACAACGCCGAAATAATGCCTGTCCTCCGTTTATAATAATTTACGCTTTCACAATAGTTCTTCAGTTCAGTCGCATTTTCCCTGTTGTACTCAAAACAGTGCAGGTGTATTTTGATCCCTTTGGCATGGAGGGCTTTTAATTTATAGAATACGTCGATGATGCCGCCGTAATTGGGAGGGTAAGGGATATTGAATGAAATAATATGCAGATGCTTGTCAGACATATTTTTTAAAGGCCGCGGTCAGGATTTTTTCTTCTTTATCCCAGCACAGCTCGTCAGCGGCAATTTCCAGGTTTTCTTTCCACACCCTGCGTTTTTCTTTATTGTCGAGCATAAACCTGATCTTTGATGCAATATGTTCGGGATCATGACTGTCGATGATCAGACCAATATCATATCCTTCAATGATCTTTCTGATCTCCACCAGGTTTGATGCAAGAACCGGAATGCCGGCATGAATGTAATCAAAGAGCTTGTTAGGCAGGCTGAAACGGTAGTTGATATTCGTATCCTTGTCCAATGTCAAACCGATTTCAGCACACATTGTATAATGCATTAACCGGTCAAAAGGTTGCTTTGGCTTAAAAATAACTTTGTCCTGAATCCTGAGTTCCTGCACCTTTTCTTTCAGGATATGAATGACATCACCGCCACCAACGATGAGCAGCACCGTATCGTTGAGATGCTGCATAGCTTCTACAGCTTCTTCGGCGCCACGCTGGATGTTGATTCCTGCTCCCTGCAGGATGACGATATGCTTATCTACCGGCAAACCGAGTTCCGGCCTCGATAAGGGTGGGCCCACGTCCCGCACCGGAGGAATATTCCTGACCACCTTCATCTTAATCCCATATTCTTTTCTGTATAGTTCCGCTATCGACTCATTGACGGTAAAAGTATCGCCAAGCTTCGGAAGGATATGTCTTTCGATACTTTTCCATATACCCTGTATGAAGGGCCTGTCGACCAATTCCGGTACACCGGTGAAATATTCGTGGCTGTCATAAACAATGGGTATTTTCTTTATCCTTGATATTAGATAATTGGCCAGTAACGTATCCAGATCATTGGAAATGAGCAAATCCGCTTTATGAAAAAGCAAAAAGAAGAATAAGCGGATATTGTATTCAGCATAAAATAACGGACCTTTTTCGAATAGCAGCACCATACGCCATGTTGAATATTCCCTTTTGCCGTGAGCCATGCTGTCGCGCTTCCGCCGGCCCACAAGCGTCACAGCAAAGCCGAGCCTGTGTAGTGCCATGGCTGTCTTGTCCACACGCTGATCTGTTACAAGATCATTAATGACAGATATGATGGCTTTTTTCAATTCCGACAGATTAAAACATCTGAATTGTCCGGCACATAGCTGTAGATGACAATTTAATGACCATAAATGACGTGATAATTCTCCGCAAATGTCGCAAAGAATTTCATAAAAGAACGTAAAATCCTCTGACATGTTATTTTTAAAAGTCGCCAGGCATTCTTATTAATTGGCCTCACCCCCCGTCCCCCTCTCCAAGAGGAGAGGGGGTGAAGGGGGTGAGGTGGTTTGGTAAAATTCTCCGCAACTCGCTGCAGAATTTGAGTCCAGAGCTTGCTCTGGGGTTCATAACAATTGATTATCTTTGCAGTAAAACCAAATCAAATTGGATTTTTTTTGGTTATTATTTACCGGATGAACATTGGCGAAAATATATCCTTAAGACCCTATAACACATTCGGAATTGATGTGAATGCACGGTATTTTATGGATATTCTGTCTGTTGATGATATCGACAGCGTCATTAAAGCCGGTCACCCGGAATTTTCACGACTGCTGATCCTGGGATTCGGAAGTAACATCCTTTTCACGCAGGATTTTGATGGACTTGTGTTAAGGATTGGCATCAAAGGCATTGAAAAGGTTTATGAAGACACTGACCATGTCGGGATTAAAGCATATGCCGGTGAGAAATGGGACGATCTCGTCGGTTATTGTGTTGAAAACGGATATGCCGGATTGGAGAATCTTTCACTCATTCCGGGTAGTACGGGTGCTGCGCCGGTTCAGAATATCGGAGCCTACGGCGCTGAGTTTGGGAATTGTTTCAAAGAGCTGGAAGCTATCCATACTACAACAGGTCAATTCCGGCACTTCTCTAAAAGCGATTGTGCTTTCTCATACCGAAATAGTGTATTTAAAAGCAATTTAAAAGACCAGTATGCGATTCTTTCAGTGACCTTTATTCTGAATAAGAGGGCTGAATTCAATACCAGCTATGGTACGATTGAGGAGGAGCTGAAGGTCATGGGTGTGAGGAAAAAAAATCTATTGAACGTTCGGGAGGCTATCTGCCGCATACGGCGAAGTAAGTTGCCTGACCCGGCACTGATCGGCAATGCCGGTAGTTTTTTTAAAAATCCATCTGTTTCACTGGAAAAGTACAGCGAGTTGAAAAAGGCATATCCAAATATGGTTGTCTTTCAGGGGGACGAAAATACATATAAAATCTCGGCAGGATGGCTCATCGAAGATTGCGGCTGGAAGGGTAAAAGAATTGGTGATGCCGGCGTATACCCCCGGCAGGCACTGGTCTTGGTCAATTATGGACATGCCAGCGGTCAAAACATCCTCGACCTGGCATCAACTATCAGTCAATCAGTAAAAAACCGCTTCGGAATCGACCTGGAAAGTGAAGTAAATATTTTTTAATTTAAATCACCCATGACTTAAGTCATGGGTCAATTAAATACCTCCTTAAAAGTTATATACCTCTGATCATAGAGGAGTGTCAGGAATTTCGTGACCCGCTGCTCAACAGGTTGCACTTTCTCCCCATATTTCGTGATCAGCCGGTCACAAATATCACGCACCCTGCTGTTGTTGTCGATTTCAAGCCATGTGGCAGATCCCAGCTCGTCGAGCCGTATGTTGAATGCTTTTGACCGGCCGGGGGGAATCAGCCACCTGCTGAACACAGGATTCCTGAACTTGGGAACGATTAGTGTAACACGGCCATCCTCACCTGTAAAATGTTCATGCATCCTGATGGGTGTCAGCTCCAAATAGTTGGCTTTCCTGAGTATTTTATAACGGCGGAAGAAGTTCATAGAAACAACTCACACCCTAGACCCCTCTCTTTATAAAGAAAGGGGCTTTGGGGTGAATTTTTAATCATTAGATTTTTTTAGCAACCCATAATGGTATTCTCACGAGAATCAGGCCTATGAGGCCCAGTACAACCAGTCCGACGAGATAGGATGGACGGGAGAATATTACTGGCGGAAACATATTGCCAACAGCGAATATGGCAAAGATAAGCCCTACCAGTGCCTCGCCGGCTATCAGTCCCGATGCTAGCAACACGCCAATATTCTCGACAGTAATAAGCTTCTCGCCGATAATATTTTTTTTCTTCACGAAAATATCGACTATACCTTTGATGAGGCCGCCGATGAAAATGGCAAAGGTGGTTTCCAGGGGCAGGTACATACCCACACATACCAGCATAGGGCTTTTGATCTGTGAGAGGATAAATGCAAATCCCATCAACATACCTGCGATGATAAGCGGCCATGCCATCTTACCACCGACGATGCCCTGTGAGAGCATAGCCATAAGATTGGCTTGTGGTGCCGACAGTTTTGTGCTACCGAAGCCTCCTTCATAGCCTTCATGAACACCATTGGCGATGTCACCGTCGTTGAGGAAACGCAGGACGAAGAACATCACCGATGCAGAGATGATGACACCAAAAATATCACCGACTTGCATCTTCCACGGTGTACCTCCGAGGATATGCCCTGCTTTCAGGTCCTGTAGCATCTCACCGGCAACAGCGGCGCTGACACAGACGATGGCTGCCACGCCAAGTGTTGTGGCTACTCCCTCCTGACCATGGACGCCAAGGATAACCATGATTAAAGCCGTGATGACAAGAGCTGTGAGTGTGAGCCCGCTAATCGGGTTATTACTCGACCCCATTATACCCACCAGATAACCTGACACCGCAGCAAAGAAGAATGCAAGAATCAGCAACGCTGTGGCAGCAACAATGGATACGACAAAGCTGGCATCGAAAATGAATTTGGACACACAGAATGTGGCTACTGCTACGGCGATAATACCTAATAATATCCAATTGAAACCGAGGTCTTTTTCATTGCGCGGTATATTCACTTCATGTCCGGCGGCAGCTTTTCTGACATCACCGACAGAACGTTTTAAACCGATAGCCAGGCTGTTCCTCATTTTGAAAAGTGTATACCCTGCACTGACAAGCATACCTCCGATCGCTATGGGACGGACGATAAAACGCCATACCTGGTATGCTGTGTTCACCCATGCTTTATGCACGGCTGCATCCATGGTAAGCTTGGGATCTGCCGTCATCAGGGTATTGGCTATGCCATTGATGTCGATGTTAGGAGCGATGAAGTAAAGAAACATCGGAGTTAGCATGCCCCAGGCAAGCAACGTGCCGCTGAAGTTTAGCGATGCCAGCCGCGGCCCGATGATATATCCTACACCAATGTAAGCGGGGCTTATACCCGGTGAAGCGAGCAGCATTCCACCTTTACCTGAAAAGCTTGTTCCTGTGATGGTCTGCTTTGCAAAAGTGATGAACTTCTCCCAGTAGGTTGAAAATATCTTGAATTCTCCAAGAGCCTTGATCAGACCACCGATAATCATAGCACCAAAGAGGTATTTGGAACCTGTACCGGTCTTTTGTCCTGACTTATGGATCTCAGATGCGGCAACGGATTCAGGGAAGGGCAGTTCTGCATCTTCAACCATGACCCTCCTGAGCAGCGCTACAAACATAATACCCAGCACACCGCCAGCGACAAGGATGATCGTCGTGGTGCCATAGGTGAAGAAATTTTCCACTTCAACACCCTGGCGTTTTGACTCCAGGTATATGATATAAAATGCCGGTATGGTAAAGATGGCACCTGCAGCCACCGACTCACCAATGGAGCCGACGGTACGGGTGAAGTTCTCTTCGAGAATGGAGCCTTTGAAGATTTTTATGATCGCCATACCAATGACAGCTGCCGGGTAGGTTGCCGCTATGGTCATACCTGCCTTTAAGCCTAAATAGGCATTGGCAGCTCCCAGCACAACAGCCAGGACAAGGCCGATGATCAGCGCCCTGATCGTGAATTCTTTGAGGTTTGTCTCAGCCGAAACAAACGGTACATACTTTTTATGTTCAGTCATACATGATGTTTTTGTTGTGAATAAGAAGTATCAGAATCGGTTAGCTAAATACGGGAAAAAAAGTGAAACTAACAAAAATGTACAGGTCATTGTTTATTGGTAACAGGTTGAGCGAAGCTCAGCTGAGCGAAATCCCGACTTAGTCGGGATTGCAGGTTGAACGAAATATGTATATAATCATCTTTGAATGAAAGAATTCTTCATTAAAATAATCACTTATCCTCAGGATCTCTTTTTCCCACCCTAGTCCTTTCAATTCCCCCGTGACATCCCCTCCCTTCAGATAAATAATCCCATTAGGAAAATCATTCATTCCATCGGATTTAATCAGCTCTTTGACCCACCTGCAAAATTCAGTTAATGAAGCTACTGCGCGGCTGATAATGAAATCATACTTGTCCGTGAGATCTTCAATCCGTTTTTTTTCAGTGGTAATATTCTTCAAACCAAGTTCATTAACGATTGTATCAACAACCCTGATTTTTTTACCGATGGAGTCGACAAGGTGGAATTGTACATCAGGGAAATAAATGGCCAGCGGTATGCCCGGGAAACCTCCTCCTGTACCGGCATCCAGAATGGATGTTCCCTTTACAAAACTGAATACCTTCGCAATGCTCATCGAATGCAAGATGTGCCGTTCATAAAGGTTATCGATATCCTGCCGTGAAATAACATTGATCTTAGAGTTCCAGTGCCGGTAAAGTGTATCGAGCTGATTGAATTGACTGAACTGGACATCAGATAGATCAGGGAAATATTTTGTGATGATCCTTATCATCTGTTGGCTTTTTATTTTACCGTTTTATTGGGGGAATTCTTTGCGACACACCATTTTCATTAAATGTTTCTATAGTGAAATAATAGGTCGTATTTGAATCAAGACCCCGGAAATCATATTGATCAGTATCATAAACCGTAATGCAATTATACAATTTATCCGGAGTGATGCCATATAAAATATTATATCCGAAAGAGTCAGCCGCTTTCTTCCAGTGAATGACAGCATTCCGTCTATCCGCTTGCCTGTCAACATAAAATTCTTTTACTGGCTCAGGCGGAAGTCCGAATCCGTTTCCAAAGACTCTTAACCCGCTTATTGCAAAATTACCTGTTGCCATATGAATGTTAACCAGTTTGATGTAGCGTGTTGTCACAGAGTTTGATAACTCAACATAATCATGCGGCACATCCCTGTCGTTATAACTTTTATCGATGAGCAATGACCAGTTCATACCATCAATCGAGTGGAATACCTGGTATTGATGATACATGTCCATAGCCTTACCATACTGCGTTGCCTTATGATCAGCATAGTTGATCTGAATGGCATTGACACGGCATAAATGCCCTATATCCACCTGCAGCCATTCACCTGAATCAGCACTTTGGGAACTCCAGTATGTCCTGATATCTTCATCAAATGCCAGTTCAAGAGGATAACCCTTTTCAGAAGAAGATGCAATAGCATCTTTTTTAAAACTCAGCAACATCCACCCTGTGAAATTACCCTTTAGGTGATCTTCTTTACCTTTAGGTAAAAAGGCCGGATAATCGCCAAAAGAAGTATTGACAAATAGTTGTCCGTCAGTATCAAATCCCGCTGGATAGAGACCTATACGCCGTTCAAATTTGTACTTATCCGACAGCATGGACGTTGCTACATGCCAATAGTTACCATATTCGTCCTGGAATGTACTTCCATGACCAGCACCTGTGATAAAACCTCCTGGTTTATAAGAAAACGGATTATACGGCTGGTAGGTGAACGGACCCATTGGATCATCGGATAGATAAACCCCGTCAGCATAGACTTTGAACTCTGTTCCGGGAGCTGCATACTGAAGGTAATAATGGTTCTTATAGTTCGTCATCCATGGCCCTTCAATAAATGGAGCCATGACCGAGTCATTGTTTTCACCAAAACGTTCCCATCCATGTTCTCCTGGATCAAGATAAAGCAATTCCCTTGCTTCACCTAACGGTTTAAACTGGTTATAGGGATCCAGCTCAACACATTTTATAGGGTAGAAGTTACTGGAACCCCAGTAGAGGTAAACTCGCCGGTCATCGTCAACAAAGAAAGCCGGATCCCAGATGTCGAAATCCAGAGAGTCAACTGCATGAGTCCATCGGCCTTCTTTTGGATTTGTCGTCATGAAGATGGGAGCACGAAAAGAAAAGGAGCCGACAAGGTACAGGGTATCACCAATACTGAATGCAGTGGGGGCACAGAGGTCATCATCAGCGGGCTGACGGGCAAAGCTTGAGTAAACATAATGCCATTGGCTCAAATCAGGTGACCACCAGTATCCTTTCTGATTGGTTGCAAAAAGATAATAATCACCTTTGAACCTGACAATGGTCGGATCAGCCGTTGACCGGAAGGGAGTAGCACTCGAGTTATCATTGTAAAACTCAAAGGCATAATCGATGTTCATCGGATTGCAGAAAGTGGAAGGTATATGATCCCTTGCGTATGATTGCGTACCGGTTGAATCTCTATAAATACGGTGATTCTGCCCCTGCAAACAACCAGATATTCCTTCCAGGATCAATAATGTTAATGAAAAACGAATGAATAAACACATATAAATGAAGATTAAAAAGCTTTATTAGAGGTTCCTTTATCCGGATCTGAACTTTGGGAATTAAGTTTTTCCATATTTCAGTTTATTTATGATAAGTGTCAAAAATAAGAATTTAAAGCAGAATTATACTCTTTCTCAGCAGCAGTTTTATAATTGGAAATTAATTTAATTTTACAAAAAACTAATACGGTTTGGGAATCAGTAAAATCATTAAGATATGTCTGAAATTGAAGCATTACGGGCATTTGAGAATTTTTTAAAAACTGTCACCGAATGGGATGAGGAAGCTTTTCATGCTGCACAACCCTTTTTTGGAATCAGACATCTGAAAAAAGGTGACTATTTTGTTGAGGCTGATAAGACCTGCCGTTATTTTGGTTTTATTGCAAAAGGTCTTATGCGCGCCTATTTACTCCTGGATGGTGATGAAGTCACAACCTGTTTTTGTTCGGAAAATACATTTGCTACATCGACAACCAGCTTCATAACACAGACACCTTCATCCGTCAGCATTCAGGCTATGGAAGATACGGTTTTACTTACCATCAGCTGGGATCACCTGCACCAGCTCTATAAACAATATCCCTTCTGGATGAAGGTCGGGATGATCATCATCGAAAAAGAATTTATGAGCCTCGAGTGCCAGAGACAATGTTATGATACCCAAGCAGCTGAAGACAGATACATGTTACTCATGAAGGAAAATCCCGGTATTGTCAACCGCATACCGCTTCAATACATCGCTTCCTATCTTGGAATCACCCCTGAAACATTAAGCCGGATAAGAAAAAGAACAGCTCACCGCATTTCTTGATTTAGATCAAGAGTTTTACGTCAGCTCCTCCTGAAATTTGCATCGTTTCAGTGATGAATCATTTATTGTCAACCATTTATTTTAAGGAGGATTAAACCATGGTACTAAAAATTATTGATATCATTTTTTCAGGGATGATCGGATATGTTATTGATACCTTATATCACAACTGGCAATACCTGTTGATAAGTATATTGATCGCTGTGGGACTTGCTGTGTATATCAATCCCGCCAAGCTGAAGAGTTTGTTTTTACGGCGCTCGAAGCTGATGATCTTTAGCAGTGTCGGATTTGGAGCTTTTGCTTGCTTATATGATTGCCGGACCCGGCACCAGCCTCGGCGTCCTGGGAGGCCTGAGCCTGATCGTTAAGAAAAAGGTAATGTTCTTATATTTAGTCTTTATCTTTGCAGGAGCCGTATTGTCAGGATATTTTTATGACGGGCTGACAGTGCTTTTTTAATGATCCCCAAATTCTATCCCTATGGAAACAACACCACCAAAATCATTAGCCGAAATTAAGCGGCTTCGTAAACCTATACCTAATGTTAATGCCATCCACCGTCAGAAGTTATCCCGGATGGATAAACTGGCCATGTGGATAACCGAACATATCGGCACTATGGGTTTTTTTTTCATCATTTTCTTATGGACTTTGACATGGCTAGGCTGGAATACACTTGCCCCAAAAGGATGGCGTTATGATCCATTTCCGGCATTTGCCTTATGGCTCTTCATATCAAATATGATCCAGATTTTTCTCATGCCTCTGATCATGATCGGACAGAACCTTCAGTCAGATCACGCTGAGATCCGCGCTGAAGCCGACTTTGAGGTGAACACTAAAGCTGAAATAGAAATCGAGACCATCCTTCTGCATCTTGAGAATCAAAATAAGCTCATATTGCAGATTTTAGAGCAAATACGGAAAAATGATGTAAAAAAGAGTTGATATCACCAATATAGGTCAACTAAAATGAAAAATCTTTTAATGATATTACTATTTCTCGCTGGGTTTCAGGTCAATGCACAGAATCTCTTTCGCAGCGGCATCTTTCTGCATCATTCCACCGGGAACTGCATCTGGGGTCCGAACGGCAGCAGTACCAGCGTTCCCCAGGAAATGGAGGCTTATAATATTGCCCATGGATATTACGGTCAACAGGCGGTAACGATGAACGAAGAGTGGTGGGCACCTGATGACAACGAATGGATCACACAGCATGCTTTCTTTGAAGATCCCAGCCCCATTACCGGAATTGGATATTATCTGCCCGGCAATAAGATCATCGTGATCAAATCATGCTTTCCGTCCTCGGCGATCTCATACCCGGGTGTTCCGGAAGATACCCTGTATCCCGACATGAAGACCGTATATAATTATAAGTGGCACTGGCGGCATATCATCAACGTGATGAAATCACACCCGGACAATTTTTTTGTGATCTGGACCAATGCCCCGCTGGAGCCCAACTCCACCAACGTAGAAGAAGCTACTTTAGCGGATTCGTTCTGCACATGGGCAAAAGATACACTGGCCATGGGACTTGATCCTGAATTTGGGTCATTTCCACGGAATGTCTATGTCTTTGATTACTTCCATAAACTCACCGGTCCTGACGGAATGGAACTCCCAATGTATGCTGCCGGAGCCGGCGACAGCCACCCCAATGCCATGGCAACCGCCTTCGTTGCACCACAGTTTGTCGAGGAGATTTTCAATGCTTCGGTAGCCTATGAGACTTTATATGGAATACCGGTAATTAATGATCCTTATGAACTCTTTATAACAGCAACTCCGAATCCTTTCACAACGGAAATGGAAATCAAGTTCATAACTTCCGGAAAATATATCGCTAAGCTTGCCTTATTTGATGCATCAGGGAAACAATTGGAGATGATCTGGAGAGGACGCGAAAAAGGAGAGCACCGCATATATTTTTCATGTTCTGATCTTGCTCCCGGAAACTATTACTTAATGCTCATTGACGGGAATAATAAAAAATTAATTAAAATTATTCATTAAGCCCTATCCGTAGTTTTCAAGATTAACTCTTATATAATCAATTGATGATACTTAGTTTTCGTAACCTTCTGGAAGATATTTGTGAACTTGTTTTAGATTATTTCTCTTCTTCTTTCTTTGTCTACCACACTTTTTTTTATTTTCAAATTTGCATCTCAGCACCATGATTTAGCTTATTTACTCCACGGCCGTAGGGCCGCACCATCGCAACGCGACTGCGTCTGGTGCTATCTCACTCCGTTCGATTGCCCCGGCCAATCAGAATCTGTCCGGGGCACCGCACCAGCCAAGGTCGCTTATGCGATGGTTGAAATTTATTTGTGATGATATGGCCACCAGCCTCGTTAGAAGGAAATCAATCTAAAAAAGTTTGCATCCATAAGACAAATCTTTAATTACAGAACTATTTAATTTTATATTTCGGTTAACCCTTTATCCGTATTTTTGTCCGAATTTTTCCGCAAAATATCATGACAATCAAAAAAATCTTTCATCTTTCATTTTTCATCTTTTATCTTTCATTTATTTCTTACGCCCAGCAACCATCCCAGATCACCCGCCAGGAGTACATTCAAAAATTCAAGGATATCGCTATCCTGGAGATGATTACCTATAAGATCCCTGCAAGCATCATCATGGCTCAGGCATTGTTTGAGTCGGACAACGGCAACAGCCCCCTCGCCGTCAATGCCAACAACCATTTCGGCATCAAATGCCACAAGGAGTGGACCGGTAAAACGTACCTGTATGACGATGATCTGAAAAATGAATGCTTCAGGAAATACGATGACCCGCTTGACTCATACAGGGATCACTCTGAATTCCTGATCTCACGCGACCGTTACGACTCGCTGTTTTTTCTCGACATGACCGACTATAAAGGCTGGGCTTATGGACTGAAACGTGCCGGCTATGCCACCAGCCCCACCTATGCCCAGCAACTTATTAAGATTATCGAAGATAACCGGCTATATGAGCTCGATAATTACTTTGATAAGGAATATGAAGAAGAAATAACAGTCCTGGAAAAGAAAAAAATTGATGTCGGCAGGGAAATCATTCTACCCGACAATTTTGAGGCTGTCGCCCGGGGTCCCAACGGAAGGATGATCTATACCAACAATGGGGTGAAATTCACCTTTGCGCGGGGTACAGATACATTCTTTAAAATAGCCAATGATTTCACTATCCCAGTGTCGCGCCTCTTTAAGATGAATGAACTGACCCCTGACGATAAACTGCATGAGGGTGAGCCGGTTTACCTGCAGAAAAAAAAGAAACATGCTAAAAAAGGCTTTCATACCGTCGCTGCCGGTGAAACCCTGCACGCCATCGCACAGGAATATGCGGTGCGAATCAAGTCACTCTATAAAATAAACGGTATGGAAAAAGGCCAGGAACCAACCACCGGTCAAAAAATAATCATTGATCAATGATCAATGATCAATGATCATTGGTAATTGATAATTGAATATCATTTTTCCACTTCCGATAACCAGGTTATTGACTTTGTCATTATTCAGGCTACCAACGCAGAAAGGAGTATCGCCTTTAATTTCCGAACATGCATCTATCAGCCCGTTCCTGTTAAAAAGATATACCTTCTCATCATCACGTGTGACCACACCGAGAATCTTTTCTTTCGACGGCAGAGTGATGACCTCTGGTTTATCCCTGACTGGCTGTTCGAAATAATAGGTGAAGACCTGTTTTTTAAAGCGATTGAAGACGTAAAGGTCCGTGCTGTCGATGAAAATGAAATCCGGATCCTGATCGCCAGTGATATCCTCATAAATAAAGAAATGCGCAGCGGAGAAGTTCCTGAAGCTGGTTGTGCTGCAATTTTTTCCTTGTATATAGGCCAGGTCACCATTTGCCAGAGTGGTGAGGATGCTGCCCTTATTGTTTGTACGGTTAACGTAAAAGTCGGAATGATTGGCAAGTACCATATTGTCACCGGACCGGAATTTCACAGCGCCCTTCCGGTCGGTCATTATAACTGAGCCATCATCAATGGGGATTATGATAACACCTTCCTTCCCTATGACGAGGTACTGGAGGGAACGTGACACCGCACTTTCCGTAACCGGTGCTTTCCATCCTGCCGTTGCCTTACCACGTAGATCGATATTATGAATCAATCCATCTTCTCCGTTATAAAGTAGACGGTATGTTTTATTCCGGTCGAAATCAGCCAGCAGCATGCCATTGATAGCGCTGACTTTCAACTGGACCGGATAACCATCATTTATGATACCGTCGGCATCGATAACATATAGCTGGTCGGCAGTGTTGAAGATATAACTGACTTCGTTCTTTTTTGAGTTGTTGATCTGGTATATTTTACCCAGGACTGGTGAAGGGATTTTATTTTTCCATAAAATTTGGCCTGTTTCATCCAGCATGTAAAGGTTATCGGACTTATCCGAAACTATCACCATCATTTTACCTGTTAAGGGATTATCGAACAAAAATGGACCTGCTTCAACTACGGAATCCAGTTCCGTTCGCCAGACATACTTCTCATCTTCCTTAAAACCGGGATTATACATGAGAAAGACATTTGAATAGAAAAAACGGTCAAGGAAATTATATTGAATACTCAGTCCCTCAATTTTACGGAAGCTTTCACGGTTTTTCTCCAGCACGGATAACAGGTTGGAATGTACTACTGACTTTGCCAGTTCCAGCGACCTCCTGATATTCAAATAGCATAGTATAATATTCGATTCGGAAAGGTTTACGGCGAAGGTGTTGAAATTATCGTCATTTGCAAGTGTCCTTCTGTTTTGATGCGAATAGACAACATGTTGGAGTGCCGCTTCATTAAAGCTGAAAAGAACATAGTTTTCAAGGATGGAATAATATTCCGGACAGAAATCCGGAAAAAATGGTTTCAGTCTGTAGGCCAAAGGAATTTTTGTCGTCAGTTTCATAATCATTTTCCTATTGGTATCAGCCTGTAGTCCTCTTTTATCAGGAATGTCCATGCTGGTATCGGATAAAGATCGCAGGTCTCTGGTACATTCTTCAGGATTACCGATACCTATGGCCAGGATAAGATTACTGTCGGGAGGCGTTCCATTTTCTATGATTGCTAATCCGACTTCGTTTATACCCCAACCGGCCATTTCTTTTTCAATATCAACAGTTTTTTGAGTGATCAATGAGTTGATGATCTGTTCATAAATAAAAAGAGAGTCAGTCGCTTTAAGTTGTGCTTTAAACCGGTCCAGAAAATTGCCATAATCGTTTATGCAGATACTAAGGAAAAAAGCCGTATTATAAGGTAGGACATGAGGCATGCCGGATACTTCACCAGTCTGATCTTTAAAGATCTCAAGATAATAGCCGGATGTGTCACTGGCAGAAGTAAATCCGTTCATTACCCATTCTCGTCCAGTGATATTAAGGTCAAATTCTGACCATCCGGCAAAATTTTTAAAATATTTTGTCTGACCTGAATATTCATCATTAATAATGAGGCTCAGCAATAAGGGAAGCTGATGGTTATTTATGAAGATATTGGCGCTGGCATTTTTTCCCGCAGCATTCCTTAGCTCTGTAAATGCCGGATCTGCATAAGGCGGCATACCTGTTTTTATCTGGTCGATGGCTTGCTCAATGAGCAGTGGATGAAAGCTGCCTATAACAAGACCTCTGGTAAGAGTATAATAGAATTTATTGGCCGAATTGTGAAGTGTAACTGAAAAGATCGTTTTCTTTGCGTACGTCATGAATTTCTGCTGGCATGCCGGGCAGGAACGGTCAATGAATTTACGGATCTGTCCGGTCTTCCCCGGGTCGGACAGTTCAATAATATAAAGCAACGCCGGTCTGTCATCCACATCAGGGTGGACTGAAGCGATAAACCGACTCCCATTTAAAAGTGAGAATGCCTTTTCGTCAGCAGTGATCAATGAATCGAGCCAGGTAATGGTGCTGTCGAGCTTATTTATTTCATCTACTGTTGTAAGTTCTTTCCAGAGATCAGTTTCTGATAAAGTCGACCAGAACCGGAATGGATCGTTAGTCTCGAAAATGAGTGCAGCATTACCCGGAATGGCATTGAAGGCAGGTAGCGCTGTGTTTTTTAACCGGAAGAAATAAAAGTAAACGGTTGTAACTGAAACAATGATAACAAAAATTACTATGGGGATGAAAAAATGTCGTTTTTTGATTTCCATCGCGTCGGTGAAAGTGTTTAAAATCAGAGAACCTTGAATATGACCAAATTTAGATTAAAATTCCCGGATATGAATGTCAGAATACAAATTAAATCAACAAAAACCTGTTAATTCAGAATGATAACTCAAGTTGCTGTCCAAGGTTAAAACTCTTCCTGTGATGAGACGTAATGCCGTAATTTAAAATAGCCGCCTTATGTTCTTTTGTGGGGTATCCTTTATTTTCTTTCCAGTTATATATAGAAAAGTCATCATGAAGTTTTTCCATGTAATCATCTCTGTACGTTTTAGCAAGTATGGATGCGGCTGCAATGGATAAGTATTGTGCGTCACCGCGTATGATGCAGGAGTATGGGATATTTTTAAATGGACAGAACCGGTGTCCGTCAACAAGTATCCATTGAGGCATGATTGAAAGCTTTTCCAGTGCCCTGTGCATGGCTAGAAAAGAAGCATTCAGGATGTTTATCTCATCTATTTCTTCCGGGCTGGCACTTGCCACAGCCCATGCAAGCGCTGATTTTTCTATTTCCTGCCGTAAAATCTCTCTCTGGCTGGCATTAAGTTTTTTTGAATCATTGATGGCCGGATTGGCATAGTTCCTTGCAAAAATAACAGCAGCTGCAAATACCGGCCCTGCCAGGCACCCTCGCCCGGCTTCATCACAACCGGCCTCTGTTTTATCTACTGTAAAGTGTTGTATTAATGCCATATCATAACGAAATGGAGAGGGTCAAATGAAGATTTTCTCAAGTATGATTATGATAACTATCATTGTAAAAAATACCTCCGCCCAGATCACTTTTTTCAGGGCAGTAAAATAATAAGTCACAATGGCCGACAGAGCAATAAAAGCCATGGTGATATGGTAAATGAGGTTTCCTCTGGCATAGATTGTAGTCAGGAGTGAAATGATTAACAGATATACTAAAACAATAATTTTTTTTCGGATGCTGATGACTTTTCCTCCGGAATCATTCAGAAAACGATATGAAGAAATCAGAGTCAATAATGCCATCACTGCACCAAAGGCATAATTGAATCCATTGGATTTGAATTGGACAGGTTGTAGTTGTGTGAAAAACCGTATGTATTTTGTGTAAAAAAGTTCAAGTTTATCGAATACGAAGTAATATACCAAAAGGTAGATATATGGAGCTAGTGTGCCGATCCATACAATGATCCATTCCCTTGACTTTGATACACGGTAAATCAGGAATGAAATCCAGATGAAAATAAGAAAGAAAATGTATGGTAAATATATAATAGAGGCTATTGAGACGAGCATACTGGCATTAAAGTCATGCTGGTAAGTATCCTTTTCATTATAGATTTTCAGGATGATCCTCAGTGCCAGAACCAGGAACAGATTAGCTATCAGTACCGGATGCAACCTCAGCAGTGACGGATCAAAGCTCATCATAACACAGTAGACCAATACAACCAGGAAAGTATTGCCAGGGATTATTTTATTCTCTGTAAGAGCATAGTTTAGCAAATACGATTGGGTGAGAACCAGTATTAATGCGACAATGACATTGACAATTGAAGGCAGTCTGGAAAATCCAGTGACCACGATCTGGTAAAGTGGGGTGTTAAACTCAAAGCTTGCTGGTGGCTGTGGCGAGATAAAAGCATCGAGCCATAGCAAAACCACTACCAGTGAGAAGAAGATAAGCTGGAAACCAAAACCTGCTTTATAAAGCCGGATGATCATGTTATATATATTTCATCAGGTCGTGTCCAAGGTCTTTCCTGTAATATTTCCCTTCAAATCCGATCATTTGTGCATTTTTGCCGGATGTAGCCAAAGCTTCGGGGAGTGTCATGCCATACGACGTCACTGCAAGCACACGTCCTCCATTGGTGATAATTTTCCCGGTTTTTTCATCTTTTTTGCTTCCTGCATGGAAAACAATGCTGTCCATGATATGATCTAGACCTGTTATTTCCTTCCCTTTTTCATAATCTCCCGGGTAGCCTTTTGATACCAGCATGATAGCTGCACAATAACGGTGGTCTGTCACAACCTGACTTTCTACCAGCCTCCCTTTGGCGGTGGAATTAAAAAGTTCCAATAGATCCGATTTGATCCTTGGGAGGATACATTCGGCTTCCGGATCGCCCATCCTGACATTGTATTCAATCACATAAGGATCTCCCTGAACATTCATCAGACCAAAGAAGATAAATCCCTGATAAACTATTTTCTCTTGTGCCAGTCCTTTGATAGTTTGTTTGATAATTCTTTCCTCGACTTTTGCCATAAATCCGGCATCAGCAAAAGGCACTGGGGATATTGATCCCATACCACCGGTATTTGGTCCCGTGTCGTCCTCTCCAATCCGTTTATAATCTTTGGCAGAAGGCAATGTTTTGTATGTTTTGCCATCGGTAATGACAAAGGCTGACAGTTCAATACCGGAGAGATACTGTTCAATTATGACTTTTTTACCAGCGTCGCCGAACTTTTTATCCCTGATCATGGCATTGAGTTCAATGATAGCTTCATCGGCTGTAGCACATATGATTACTCCTTTACCGGCTGCCAGTCCATCAGCTTTCAGAACAAAAGGTGGGGTCAGGTGATGGATGAAATCGATACCGGCATCTTGGGTATCAAGTGTAAATGTACGATGAGCAGCAGTAGGGATACAATGTCTGTTCATGAATTCTTTCGCGAAATCCTTGCTCCCTTCCAGCATTGCACCGGTCTGTGAAGGCCCTATTACTGAAATATCTGAAGTCATGACGTCCTGTTTAAAGCTGTCCCATATACCTTCAACCAGTGGAGCTTCCGGCCCGACAACCACCATGGCTACGTTATTGTCGAGAGCGAACTTTTTCAAAGCCTTAAAGTCATTTAATGCGATGGTTACATTTGTTCCGCATAGCGCAGTACCGGCATTACCGGGCACGATGAACAGGCGTGAGAGCAGCGGGCTTTGTACCAGTTTCCAGGCCAGGGCATGTTCCCTGCCACCTGAACCAAGAAGCATGACATTCATGGTATATATGTTTTTTCAATCGATTCCCATAGCTTGTCGGCTGTCTTCTGCCAACTGAAAGATAGCCTCCTTAACCTTGCTTTTTCTATCAAATTCTTTCTTAGCGTTTCGTCCCTGGCCATTGCTATCATGGCATCAGTAATCGACTCCACTGAAAATGGATCGATAATCAATGCAGCATCACCGGCAACCTCCGGCATTGATGTTACACCCGACGTAATGACAGGTGTATCACAGTAAAATGCTTCAAGGATCGGGATACCAAATCCTTCGAAATAGGATACATAGGTCAAAGCCAGAGCACTCCCAAGTATATGGCTTAATTCAACAGAAGTCAGACGGCCTGTGAAGACCACCTCATCCCTGTACTTCATAGCGTTATATGTATCCTGTATGTCGGCAGTCCACCATTTTTTTGCACCTACAATGACCAGTTTAATGTTTGTTGGCATCTTTTCCCTGAATAAATCAAATGCCCTGAACAGGTTAACAAGGTTTTTGCGGGGATGCAACGCTCCGATAAAAATGAAAAATGGTGCACCACCGCAATATTTTTCCCTGGTCATTCTTTGAACCTCATCACTAACAGGTTTGTATTGCTCACCGGCCCCATTGTAAACGACATCGATTTTTTCGGGAGAAATACCGTAGAGTCTGATAATATCATTTTTCGAATATTCCGACACTGTTGCTATCCGCATAGCTTTATGGGCATACCTGGGAAAAAAATACCTGAAGTGTTTTCTGACCAGAAACGGAAGATCTTTCGGATAATGTTCAAAGTTCAGGTCATGCATGACGACCAGTGATTTAACAGGAGTTGCAAGGGAAAGATACCCATCGGTAGATAGAAATAAATCGGGTTTGATTTTGCTGAGCGCATAAGGAACTGAATACTCAAACCAGAGATAAAACAGAACCGGATGCCTGGCCTGTGGCGGAATGACAATAGGCTGTATATTATCTGAAAAAATAAAATCGTCGCTGTAAGACCTGTCGAATAAAAAAAAGAACTGGTGTTCCGGATGACCAGTGGTAATCCTCTTTAATGATTCATAGGTGAACCAACCGATCCCTTCCATCTTATTTTTTAGCAGAAGGCGCGTATTTACAGCTATTTTCAATGAATTGGCTTGATTTTAAGGTCTACATCCAAAAAGTGACCTGGCGAACATTGCAAACTGAAATAATATGGTATCTTTGGAACAAATATGCGAATTTTTTATGAAGGAGGGAATAAAAAAAATTTTGCAGGCCATTCTTGGTTTTAAAACCTATCTCTTCATATTTTCTCTCTTTACAATAGTCACTTTAAAGTGGAAAAAAGATGAAAGCGCCTTTCTGGATTTTCTTGAACTTGTCCCTGATGATGGCATAGTCCTTGACATTGGCGCCAATATTGGTGTGATGACTGTCCATTTTGCACGTCGTCTACAACATTCTCAGGTCCATGCATTTGAGCCTATTCCACAGAATATTAGAACATTGAAACGTATTATCCGGTTTTTTGGATTGAAAAATGTCCGCGTCCATGAAACAGCTGTCGGCAATTCAGAAGGTCATATCCATATGGTCATGCCTGTTGTACATTCGGTAAGATTGCAGGGATTGAGTCATGTGATAGATGAAGATTATGTGGAACTGAATGACGGCGAAAAGTACCTGATGCCATTGCACAGCCTCGATTCCTATGATGAATTCAAAAATATTAACTCCCCTGTCATTGCTATAAAAATTGATGTGGAAGGCTATGAGTATTATGTCCTGGATGGAGCAAGGCAACTGCTAAACCGGCATAAACCACTGGTATATTGTGAATTGTGGGATGATAAAAAAAGGGATACCTGTCTCCGGCTGATGCATGATGCAGGTTATGCCATTTGGATTCGGGATAAAAAACATCTGGTCCCTTTCGATAGAAACATCCACCATACCGAAAATTTCTTTTTCATTCCTGAAGGCAGAACTCTTTAACCGGCGTCGTCATGCAAAAGAAATTCATTACAAATCTCGGACTGATATTATTACTCAATTTCCTGGTTAAACCATTCTGGATATTTGGTATTGACTTAACTGTCCAGAATTTGCTCAGTACGGATTATGGTTTTTATTTCGCTGTGTTCAATTTTTCTTTTCTTTTCAATATGCTCCTTGACCTGGGCATAACCAATTTTAATAATAGAAACATCGCCCAGAACAGCCAACTCCTCAATAAACATTTTTCCAGAATAATGGTACTTAAACTCTTGTTGGCTGTTGTGTATTTAGTTGTGACTTTTGGTATTGCCCTTATTATTGGGTACCATGGACGCCAGCTTAAATTTTTATTGTTGTTGGGAGCTAATCAATTCCTGATTTCTTTGATTTTTTATCTCCGTTCAAATATTTCCGGATTATTACTTTTTAAGACCGATAGCTTCCTGTCGGTGCTTGATAGGATTTTGATGATTATTTTTTGCTCCCTGTTGCTTTGGGGGAATATAACAAGTGAACCTTTTCGCATCGAATGGTTCATTTACATACAGACTCTGGCATATAGTCTTACTGCCCTTACAGCTCTTGGTATCGTTATTAAAAAATCGGCATTTAAAAGGTTATCATGGAACCGGCCTTTTTTTATAATGATTATCAAGAAAAGCTTTCCATTTGCTCTTCTGGTATTGCTTATGACGTTTTATAACCGGATTGATTCGGTATTGATTGAGAGGTTATTACCGGATGCAAAAGGCGCAGAGCAGGTCACGGTTTACGCCTCAGCCTTCCGGTTACTGGATGCAACTAACATGATTGCCTTTCTATTCTCCGTATTGCTGATACCCATTTTTTCACGTATGATAAAAAACAGGGAATCTGTCGAAGAAATGGTCAGGCTGTCATTCACACTTCTGATTACAATTGCCATCATTGTTGCTGCTGGTTCCTTCTTTTTCAGCCATGAACTGATGAATCTGCTGTACCGTGAGCATATCGATGAATCATCGGGTGTTTTCAGGTTGCTGATGCTGGGCTTTGTGGCTATCTCTACAACTTATGTTTTTGGTTCTTTACTTACTGCTAATGGCAGTCTGATGCAGCTGAACATCATCGCGGCATGCAGCATGATCATCAGCCTGACGCTTAATATAATCCTTATCCCAAGGCTTCAGGCTATCGGATCAGCTTATGCCAGCATCATCACCCAGTATCTGTCAGCAGTTGTCCAGATTATTGTTGCACAATACCTGTTCAGGTTCCGGATCAACATCCGGTATCTGTCGACCCTTGGAATTTTTGTACTTGGTGTTATTGGTATAAATTTGTTGACACACCGGCTTGGTTATTCCTGGTTAATTAATTTTAGCATTATGCTGGTGGGATCTTTCGTGTTTGCAGCACTTCTCCGCTTATTGAGTGTCCGCAGTCTGATTAATATTTTAAAGCACGGCTAAAAGGGCTTCTCACTCCCTTTGCCAAATTGTCAAAATAAATATCCTTTTCTTTTTCAAAAATTTATAATTTTGACTACTCAAAACTAACATCGTATGGCTGAAAAATTTACTGAGGAAAAAGATTTTGATTCATCGAATTTTATTCTGTTTCTGATTGTATGGCGGAAACCTGTCCTAATCATCTCAATTTTGGCTTTTGTGCTCTCTGTTATTTTTTCTTCACCATGGTTTATAACTCCTTTGTACAAATCAACAGTGGTGATGTATCCCACCTCTGTCAGTTCTATTTCAAAAGCTCTTTTAAGTGAAACATATGGAGGTAAAGAGGATATTCTAGCCTTCGGTGAGGATGAACAAACTGAACAAATGCTGCAGATTTTGAACTCGAATCGCATAAGGGACCGCATCATCCAGAAATTTGATCTGATGAAGCATTATAATATTGATCCCAATTCAAGATTTAAGCTTACAAAACTTTACGATCAATATGAAAGCAATATAACATACCGCCGCACGGAATATAATGCTGTGAAAATTATTGTTTTGGATAAAGATCCTCAATTAGCTGCAAACATTGCCAATGATATCTCCAATCTTCTTGACTCGGTAAAGATCGACATGCAGAAGCAGCGTGCCATCAAAGGATTTAAGATCGTCAAAGCCGAGTATTTGCAGAGGATGGATGAAATTCAACAGATGGAGGATTCACTCACTGAACTGAGGAAAAAAGGTGTTCATGACTATGAAACACAGGCTGAGATGATAAACCAGCAATTGGCTATCGAGATTGCTAAAAATAACACTTCCGGCATCAGGGCACTTGAAAGGAAACTGGATACTTTGGCCAAATATGGCGGACCCTATGTTTCATTGAGGGATGCTTTGGAACATGAGAAAAAACAGTTTAGCGTTCTGAAGACAAAATATGAAGAGGCTAAGGTCGACGCTGAAGAGGAACTTCCCCAGAAATTCGTTGTCAGTAGCGCATATTCAGCCGAAAAAAAATCATACCCCTTACGATGGCTTATTGTCTTGGTTTCGACTGTTTCAGCATTTCTGGTGACCCTGCTCGTCATTATCACCATTGATAATGTCACCAAGGGGAAACTATTTGATTCTAAAAAAAAAAGTCTGAGTTACAACCTTAATTTCTGGCCGAATTTTCAAACTCTTTTTCTGCCGGGAAATGTCAAGACAAATATTAAAGAGACTAATAAAGCGGGTGAGAATAAATCCAGAGTAGCTGATGAAAAAAAGACAAAAACTTATAATGAAGAAAAGACCAGAATAATCAAAGAAGAAACAACTGGATCGACGAATGGAAAGAATACAGAAATAACAGAAAAAAAAGAAAATCAAACTACCAATATCACATTTGACATGGAGAATATCTTAAACAATATCAACCTGCTGCGAATCGTATTCAAATGGAAGTGGCATATAATCATACTCTGTGTTTTGGCGGGGTTACTGGCGGCCATCTTTTCGGGTCCATTCTTTATTAAGCCCAGATTTAAATCGGTAGCTGTTGTTTATCCTTCGAATATTGCCCCATATTCTGATGAAAGCGAAACAGAGCAGATGATTCAATGGTTTAATTCTAAAGATATTAAAGACAGTGTCATTAAAAAGTTTAACCTGGCAAAACATTACAGGATTGATTCCAGCTATAAGTACTTCTATTCTACGATGATGTACAAGTACGGCAAAAATGTCAAGATAAATAAAACAATGTACGAATCGGTCGAAATTGAAGTCATGGATTCTGATCCCAGGATGGCTTATGATATTGTAAATGCAATTTTAGATTTCTATAATCTGAAGATAAGAAAGATTCACCGTGATAAGTACAACGAGGTGGTGACCATAGCAAAGCAAATGCTCGACATGACAAAGAATGAGCTGGATACTGTCGAAAGGAATCTTTATGACCTGAGAACACGGTACCAGATTGTTGATTATGCCAATCAAACGCGGGAAGTAGCCCGGGGATATCTTAGAACTGTTGACGGAACAGATGCTGCAAAAAATATCAACTTTACCGAAGTGGCTAAACTTAAAAAAGCCATTGAAGAGAAAGGTGGGGTATTTATTTACAATAACACACGCATGTATGATCTACTCAGGCTTTATTCCATTTTTCAGGAAGAGTATGACAGAGCCTATTACAATGCGACAAAGGAATTTACATATACAAATATTGTTTCACCGCCTGTCATTGCAGATAAAAAATCATATCCTGTGCGCTGGCTGATGGTTTTCTATTCCGTAACCGTCACTCTTCTACTTTCCCTGATTATAATTGTAATCGTCGAGAACAGGCACTATTACCAGGTGAAAACCTCTGATACCAGAGCTTCTGCACCTCCGGGCAATCAGGCATAGAAATAATGAACATGTCAATAAGTTAAATATTCTTCATTTTGATAGAAAAAATCAAATTAAAATGGGTTTATATTTTCAGCATACTTTTCGTCATGCTGAATGTGGTATTGATCCTGAAGGAATATTTTTTCATTTCTATTCTGATTCCTGTTGCCATCATCATTGGCATTCTGTATATTTTTTTTCTGGATAAGCTGATTTTTTTGATTGTTTTTCTAACCCCCGTTGCTATCAATGTACGAAATATTGATATGGGACTCGGCATCTCCCTGCCGACAGAACCTTTGCTCTTCGGTGTGCTCATTCTATTTATCCTGAGGGGTTTATATAAAAATAATTTTGATAGCAAGGTACTTAAACATCCGGTTTCCATCTTCATTTTAATCAGTCTTGTCTGGATTTTTCTTACCAGCCTTACCAGTGAAATAAGGTTGGTGTCCTTTAAGTTTCTTATCGCTCGTCTCTGGTTTATTATTCCGATTTATTTCATTGGCATACAGTTATTCAGGAAATTTGGCAATATTAAAACGTTTAGTTGGGTTTATGTGATTCCTCTCCTCGGTATTATTGCATATACCGTTCGCAACCATGCTTTGCAGGGTTTTGATGAAGAAGCCGGTCATTGGGTGATGACACCGTTTTACAATGACCATACGGCCTGGGGTGCTATTCTTACTATTTTTATTCCTGTTTTTATCGGATTCTCGTTTAATAGGCAATCCTCTAAAACGCTCCGACTTGTAGCTTTGCTGATTACGGTCATATTACTCGTTGCTCTGTACCTTTCTTTTAGCCGTGCTGCATGGATAAGCCTTGCTGTGGCTGCCCTGTTATACCTTATTATCGTTTTCCGGATTAAATTTCGCTGGATATTGCTGACTGTCGCTTTGCTGGTTGGTATCTTCTTTACATTTAAATGGCAAATTCTTGATGCCCTTGAGAAAAACAAGCAGGATACATCAACCAATTTTATAGAACATGTTCAATCCATTGTCAATATATCTTCCGATGCTTCAAATCTGGAAAGAATAAACCGCTGGCAGTCTGCCATCCGGATGTTCCATGAGCGGCCTTTCTTTGGATGGGGACCGGGCACTTACCAGTTCTTGTATGCACCATTTCAAAGAACAAAAGAGAAGACCATTATAAGTACCAATTTCGGAGATCTTGGCAATGCGCATAGTGAATATATTGGACCCCTTGCCGAATCGGGCGTGATCGGCATGCTTACCATGGTGGGTATAGTTATTTCATTTTTTATCACCGGCCTCAGGATTTACAAAAAAGCTCAATCAAGAGAAGTAAAAATGCTGAGTCTTGTCACAGTACTCAGTCTTTCAACATATTTTGTGCACGGATTACTGAATAACTTCCTCGATACGGACAAATTATCGATACCGGTCTGGGGATTTATCGCCATTCTTGTTGCATTGGATGTCTATCACCTCGATAGAAAAGATGAGGCACGGGCTGGCATTCAACAGGTAGATGCTGATTATCCCCATGACAATGACCGGCCAAAGACAGGGTAGGATGGATGCTTATTAAATCTGCTTTCTGATCTTACAGATTCAGTTTTTTATAGATTTCCGGTAATTTTTTAAGTAGAGCGATTTCACGCCATTTTTTGCGGACTTCATCAGCGGGGATACCGAAATATACCTTGCCTCCCTCAAGCGACTTTTCTGTGCCGGTTGTCGCTAAAAGAACTGCACCTTTGCCAATAACTATGTTTTTATTGATAGCCACCATAGCCCAAAGTATGACATCATCCTCAATTGTGGTCGCACCTGCAATAGCCGAGTGGGCGCCGATGAGGCAATTCCGGCCAATCTGTGTGTCATGTCCTACCTGGACATGATTGTCGAATTTTGTGCCCTTTCCAATGCATGTATCACCTGAAACGCCTTTATCGATGGAACACAGGGCACCTATTTCAACATCATCCTCAATGACCACCCTTCCGCACGATTCCAGTTTTCTGTAACCTTCCGGTTTTCTCTGGTAATAATACGCATCAGCACCTATGACCGAGTTGGCATGAATGACAACCCGATCGCCTATCTCGCAATGATCATAAATGCTGACATTAGAGTGGATGATGCAGTCTTTGCCAATTTTTACATAATTACCAATGAATGCACCCGGCTGAATAACTGTGCCTTCACCAATTTCTGCCTTCTCACTGATGGTACGATCGCATCCATTGAAAGGCCGGAATTTTTTCGCAAGAAAAACATACGAGGCAAAAGGATCTTCGCAAATGAGCAATCCTTTGCCATCAGGTAGCGTAACATTCTTATTGATGACTATTGTCGTAGCCCTTGACTGCAATGCTTTAGAATAATATTTCGGATGGTCTACAAAAGTGAGATCCCCGGCTTCAACCATATGAATTTCGTTAATGCCGGTTATCAAATGATCCGGATCACCTTTATATTCTGCACCAATAAGAATTGCAGCTTGCTTAAGCGTTAGGGGAGGAGTTATCTTCATATTGATATGTTTTCTCTTATTTCACCCTTTCCCCATATTCTCCGGTGCGGGTATCAACTTTGATTTTCTCACCGGCATTAATGAAAAGAGGTACTTTAACGGTGGCACCTGTTTCGACTGTAGCCTCTTTTTGGGCATTGGTAGCCGTATTTCCCCTGAAGCCCGGTTCAGTGTATATTATTTCCAGGACTACAAATGCAGGTAATTCACAATATAACGGAGTTTCAGTATCAGCATGAAAGACAATCTCTGCTTCCTGTCCTTCCTTGAGCAATCCCGGTGCATTGATCAATTCTTCAGGAATAGGAATTTGTTCAAAGGTCTCACTATGCATGAAGTGGTATCCGGTATCGTCCTTATAAAGGAACTGGTACGGTCTTCTTTCCACACGGGCGATATCCACTTTTTCGCCGGCATCAAATGTATGCTGAATAACCTTGCCGCTCTTCAGGCTTTTAAGTTTTGTCCTGACAAATGCGGGACCTTTACCAGGTTTTACATGCTGAAATTCAACGATAGTATATAAACCGTCAAATATATCAAGGCACAATCCATTTCTGAAATCTGCTGTTGTTGCCATATGCTGATGATTGTTAGTGAAGAATGAAAACGGAGTGCAAAGATAATTAAAAATTTAAATGTGCAAATCGCTGTTAGCAGAATAACACAGGTGACAACGTACGTCGTTATGATTTAATTTTTGCCAGATAACTTATAATTTCATTCCTCACGTATTGAGCATTGTATCCAAATTTTTCATCCAGGACAGCGGCTGGGGCCGAATAACCGAAATGATCAAGGCCCATCACAGTTCCTTTATCTCCGGTCAAACCTCGAAGTGTCACCGGTAATCCTGCAGTCAGCCCAAAAACAGGCGTATCCCGCGGTATCACCTGATTCTGATAAGATAAATCCTGTTTCCGGAACAAGCCTTCAGAAAGGACCGACACGACCTGGATATCAAGTCCATTTTCCTTAATGAGCAATTTTGCAGCTTCAAATAGCGTCGATACTTCACTGCCACTACCGACCAGCACGATATCCGGCCTGGCTCTGGCACGGAGAATGCAATAGGCTCCTTTCTGGGCTTCCAGGGCAGTGTTAAAACGTGTACGATCCGGTGGTGATGGCAGATCTTTAACAGATTGACGGGACAGGATTAACGCTGTCGGCGAAGTGGCATTCCAGAGTGCCATTTTCCATGCCACAAGCGTTTCATTGGAATCAGCAGGACGGAGGACCAGCACACTATTCTCGCCGGCATGATTCTTAATATGTTCCATTAATCTGATCTGAGCTTCATGTTCTACTGGCTGGTGTGTCGGACCATCTTCGCCAACACGGAAGGAATCATGTGTCCAGATATATATAACCGGTATTCCCATCAGGGCCGCCAGCCGGATGGCGGGTTTCATATAATCGGAGAATACGAAAAAAGTCCCGCATGCCACAAATACTCCGCCATGCAATGAAATTCCATTGGCTATGGCAGCCATGGTCAATTCTGAAACTCCTGCATGAAGAAAATTACCCGAAAAATCATGTGTTCTGAATGCTTTGGTACGCTGCAGAAATCCATCAGTCTTATCGCTGGTTGCCAGGTCGGCCGATATAACAATCATATTTTCGACAACTTGTCCGAGAAGGTCCAGCACCTTGCCTGAAGCCATTCTTGTCGCCATGCCAGGTTTCAGTTCAATACTTTCAAAGTTTATTTCTGGCATTTGCCGTGAAAGAAAACGTGAGAGTTTTCCGGCTAGGTAAGGATTCTGAGTAACCCACTGGGACTGATTTTTTTTTCTTGCCTGTGCATCCTTTATTTTTGTTTCCCTTACTTTTTCACAGTATTCTTTTACCTCCGGGAAAATGCCAAAAGGATCATCTGGATTTCCTCCAAGATTTAAAATAGTTTTTTCAACCGATACACCAGCCTTACTCAATGGCTGCCCGTGTGTTTCATATTGTTTTTCAAAGCTTTTACCTTCAGGTGTCAGGGCTCCTTTGCCCATAACAGTCTTGCCTATGATCAGCGTTGGTTTTTTCTTCTCTGTGCCGGCTAACCGCAATGCATTTCTTATCTGCCCCGTGTCGTTGCCATCAATAGTCATGACATTCCATCCCCAGGCTTCATATTTTTTTGCCGTATCCTCCAGTGTGACCGCATCTGTATTGGTAGAGAGCTGGACATCATTTGAATCATAAAACATGATGAGATTATAAAGTCCGAGATAACCGGCAATTCTTCCGGCTCCCTGTGATATCTCTTCCTGTATGCCTCCATCAGAGATAAATGTGTAAATCTTATGTTCAAACCAATCGCCAAAGCGTACTGAAAGGAATCGCTCCGCCAGGGCGGCGCCCACAGCCATGGCATGCCCTTGTCCCAATGGACCCGAAGTGTTTTCTATTCCTCTGTTCACATCTAATTCCGGATGTCCCGGTGTTGGACTGCCCCATTGCCTGAATTGTTTCAGTTCTTCTATGGTGTATATCCCCATCAGAGTAAGAACAGAATATAGCATGGGTGACATATGCCCCGGATCAAGAAAGAAACGGTCACGTAATGGCCAGTTCATCTCACCCGGATCAAAACGGAGAAATTCAGTGAAAAGAATAGTGATAAAATCTGCTCCACCCATCGCTCCGCCAGGGTGGCCCGACTGGGCCTTTTCGACCATCGCAGCAGATAATATCCTGATATTATCTGCAACCTTTACTGGAATGCTTTTGATCATATTGGAAACATATAATAGACAGAGCAAGTTAAACACTTATTGCAATATCCTGAATCCTAAATGCTCTAAAAGTTGTCCAATGTTTTTAACAGGATGTACTATATGAATTGAATAGGCGGGAAATTCGCGCCTGACAGGGTATTCCCCACGCTGTTTTTCAAACGTATCAGGGGACTTTATCAGCCGTTCATGATCTTCTTCTATTGCATAGGTCATGCGGATGGCCTCTGTCAGGATAGATTCGGGCGTTTTGCCGGAGCAATCTATGGTCACCATACGACGCGGCGGTTCTGGCAAAACCGGTATGATCCATTCTTCCATCCCAAGTTGAAAATGCCGATTAATGGCATCCACACACATTTTCGTGCCATTGGCTTTGCCATCAGCCGAATAGCCTGCTATATGAGGCGTGGCAATCCTGACCATCCCGAGCAGACCGGTTTCAATATATGGTTCATTATCCCACACATCCAGGACGCAGGCTTTGATTCTATCTGCACCAATTGCTGTTTTTAATGCTTTACTGTCAACGACTTCGCCCCTGGAGGTATTGATAAAGTAAGCACTTTTTCTGATATGGCCAAAAAATGATTCATCACAAAGATGATAAGTTTTATCCGGTCCTGAAAGATTAAGTGGCACATGGATGGTCACAATATCCGAAAAAGCCAGTATCTTATCAAGTGTAACAAAAATGTCATGCTTTTCATTCCTTGCCCGGGGCGGGTCATTGATCAGGACATTCATACCGAGAGTAAGTGCCAGTTCTGCGACTTTTGATCCCACATGGCCTGCGCCAATTATTCCAATGGTTTTTCCGCAAAGTGTGATGCCATCCTGAATAGAAAGTGTTGCGAGGGCAGATGCAATGTATTGGACCACAGAGGATGCATTACATCCGGAAGCATGATACCACGATATGTTGTGTTTTTCGCAATAGTCGGTGTCAATGTGTTCATGTCCTGAAGTAGCTGTAGCAATAAACCTGATAGCTGTTCCCTGGAGCAGGTGTTTGTCACATATCGTCCGAGTGCGGGTGACCAGGCAGTCAGCCCGGAGAATATCTGAATGAGTGATTTTTTGGCCAGGCATATAGACCACCTTTGCAAAGGGTTCAAGGACACTCTTCAGGAATGGAATTTTATCGTCGGCGACAATATTGATCATTTACATTGGCTCCGCTCTTCCTGAACTCGGCCTTCCCGTATAGCCTTTCATAATGCCCCGGCTGGAGCGCGAAATGAACGACAATATTTCATCCCTCTCGGGTGAAGCAGGGAAATCGGCTTCTATGAGGGATACAGCCTGGCTGACATTATAGCCTTTCAGATAGATAAACCGGTAAATGTTCTGAATCTCATTGATTTTTTCGGATGTGAATCCTCTGCGGCGCAAACCTATAGAGTTAACGCCAACATAGGATAGAGGCTCCCTGGCAGCCTTAACATATGGAGGAACATCTTTTCTGACCAGGGCAGCTCCTGCAATATAAGTATGACAACCAATATGAACGAATTGATGTATGGCAGCCATCCCGCCAACGATGGCCCAGTCGTCGATGAGAATATGCCCGCCAAGCATAGCCGCATTGGCTAAAATGACATTGTTGCCAATACTGCAGTCATGAGCAACATGTGCATACGCCATGATCAGACAGTTGTCGCCAATTATGGTTTCATAACTGGCCTTTGTGCCACGGTGAATGGTCACAAATTCCCTGATGGTCGTATTATTGCCTATTTTTACAATTGTATCTTCTCCGTTGAACTTCATGTCCTGCGGAATAGCTGATAGCACAGCACCTGGGAATATCCGGCAATTTTTGCCAATGCGTGCTCCCTCCATGATGGTGACATTGGATCCTATCCATGTGCCTTCGCCGATTTCAACATTTTTCTCAATGTTTACAAAAGGTTCCACAACAACCGTATTGGCTACTTTAGCCTGTGGATGAACATATGCTAATGGTTGATTCATTATTTTGCGTTTACTCGTTTTGTGATCTGTGCAATCAATTCTGCCTCGGTGACCACTTTGTCGCCAACAAAAGCCATCCCTTTCATGTGGCATATGCCTCTTCTGACAGGGGAAACAAGCGCAAGTTTGAAAACCAACGTATCTCCCGGAACTACTTTATGCCGGAATTTGACATTTTCGATCTTCAGGAAAAGGGAGATATATTCTTTGGGATTTGGCACGGTGCTAAGGATAAGTATGCCTCCTGCCTGTGCCATCGCTTCAACCTGCAATACACCCGGCATTATGGGCTCATCTGGGAAATGTCCTACAAAGAAAGATTCATTCATTGTGACATTTTTAAGGCCAATGACTTCTGTATCATTGATCTCGAGTATCTTATCCACCAGCAGGAAAGGTGGACGGTGTGGAAGGAATTTCTGAATGTCATTAATATCATAAAGAGGGGGCTTGTTTGGATCGACGACCGGCGCTTTAAACCGACGGGCTTCTTTTTTGATATGTTGTTTTATTACTCTGGCAAGTTCCACATTTGCGTAATGTCCCGGCCTCTTGGCGATGATGTGACCCTTTATGGGCATCCCGATAAGCGAGATGTCCCCTATTAGATCTAGCAATTTATGCCGGGCGGGTTCATTGGGGAAATGGAGATTGACATTATTCAAAATACCCTCTTTCAATACACTCACTTCCGATTTATGGAAATGTTCTGCCAGACGATCGAGCTCTTCCAGTGAAACAACTTTATCAACAAAAACAATGGCATTACTGACATCACCCCCCTTAATCAGATTATTCTGCAAAAGAAACTCAAGCTCATGCAGGAAAACGAATGTCCGGCTATCTGAAATCTCTTCCTTAAAAAGTGAAATATCATCCAGAATAGCATGCTGGGTACCCAGCACATTCGTTTCATAATCGATCATTACCGAAAACCTGAGTTTTTGATCCGGGATGACAAGCATCTCTATCTTGTTCTGTGAATCGGTGAAGGATAAATTGGTATCTATGGTGAAATAGTGCCTGAATGTGTCCTGTTCCACAATTCCGGCTTCGATAAGGGCATTGACATAATATTTGGAGCTTCCGTCAAGAATTGGTGTTTCAGAACAATCCACCTCGATAATTAAATTATCAATACATAAACCTGCCACTGCGGCAAGAACATGTTCAACAGTTATGATCTTTGCTCCGTTTTTTGCCAGCGTGGTTCCGCGCGTAGTGTCCACAACATTGTCGACATCTGCTGAAATGACCGGCCTGCCATCAATATCAGTACGAATGAAGGTTATGCCATGATTGATGGGAGCAGGTTTGAAAGTCAGCGTTACATTCTTTCCTGTATGCAATCCGGCTCCTGATATCGATATGGAATTTTTTATGGTCTTTTGTCTCTCAGCCATATAAATTTGATTGCGAATTATCTGTATCGACTCTTCTTAATCTAATCTGAATGCAACTTCTGTTATTTGATTGTGGATTATCAGGTATTATTTGTCTTTTCCTTTTATCAAATTTTCCAGCTCTTCCAGTTTTTTTATGTATAAATCAAGGTTTCGAAAATGAACATATGATTTTTTGTACTTGGATATGTCAAAAGCCGGTGAGCCCATTACAATATGCCCGTCTTTAATATTTGACCCGATACCCGACTGGGCTGCGATTTTTACATTGTCGCCAATGGTAAGATGTCCGATAATCCCTACCTGCCCCCCGATCATACAATTTTTTCCAATCTTTGTAGATCCGGAAATGCCTGATTGTGCAGCAATAACCGTATTTTCTCCGATCTCAACATTATGTGCAATCTGAATCAGGTTGTCCAGCTTAACACCGCTATGGATGATAGTGGACCCGAGTGTCGCCCTGTCGATAGTAGTATTAGCACCGATCTCAACGTTATCTTCAATTATCACATTGCCAATCTGGGCAACCTTTTTGTACTGGTTATCGGACTGGGGCGCAAATCCAAAACCATCAGAACCGATAACCACGCCCGATTGGAAAATACAGTTTTTGCCTATCAGCATGCCGGAATATATCTTCACCCCTGGATAAATGACTGTGTTATCCCCAATAACCACATGATCACCAATGAATACCTGAGAATCGATTTTAACATTATCACAAATCACCGAATCGTCACCAATGCATGTGAAATCACCAACAAATATATTTTCTCCTAACTTAGCTGAATTAGATACCAGTGCATTTGAAGAAATGCCGGTCTTTGAAAATGTCATATGGTTATATAATTCAAGAAGTTTGGCAAACGACAGATAAGGATCTTCAACACGGATTAATGTGCTGTTTAAAGGCTGTGCTGCAACAAAATTCTTATGGACAATAATCACTGTTGCCTTTGTTTTATAGATGAAAGGCGTGTATTTCGGATTAGCTAAAAAACTTAAAGTCCCGGGCAAACCCTCGTCAATTTTTGAAAGGCCATTCACCATGGCCTCAGGATTACCTTCAATATTCCCATCAAGTATCTGTGCTATATGCCGGGCGGTAAAATTCATCAGCAGGCGGATATGCTATACATGCAAAAATTTTCAATTGCAAATATAGATGATTTTTCTTCGTGCGACTTAAATTTCAAGAACATAATGCATTGAAATTTATAAGTTGGACAATTCCGCTGAAAACGAAGGGTATAACATTCCGCCTCCCAGGGAGGAATAAGGAGTTATAACTTCCGAAGGATTCATACAAGTGATAAAAGCTTCAGTTCGTATCACACAACGTTTTTGGGTAACATAAAAAATATTTGGTCACTGTGTTCGACAGCACAGCAACATTGAGCTGGTCTGAGGCTTCGATAATATCTATCACGCTTCCATCCTTGTAATATATTTTTATCTTATCATTGAATGGATTATAAGCACTATTTGCTATAACATCGGTGATGACAAAATATTCTGACTCGCTCATATCGATTTGATATGACTTGCAGACTTTCTCCTTCAGACTTTGGATGTAATTCTCGTCGAATGGCATACGCTGGATCTCAATCTTGAACAGATGTCTTAGGATAAGATCACGGCATAGACTGGAAAGTATTTTATCGTCATGACCGGCCCACACTTTAATGGAGGCCATGATGTCATTATCATCCAGTTCTGCAAAGGAATCCAGCAGTGACTTATTATAAGCGAAATCATGTTTACTGTAAGTGTTTTTAAGGAACTTTGCCAAATTTGGTGTAGCAAAGAGATCAGAATGCATCTTCGTTAGAAATCTTGCTCTCTCTAATATACTGATCAACATCTTTTCAGCGGCAATGACGGTTTTATGCAAGTATACCTGCCAATACATCAGCCGTCGTGCAACAATAAATTTTTCAATGGAATAAATACCCTTAGCTTCAACAACCAGTTCGTCATTTACAACGTCGAGCATATCAATGATCCGGTCAGTATTGATTACACCTTCTGAAACTCCTGTATAGAAACTGTCACGTTTCAGAAAATCCAGCCTGTCCATATCAAGCTGGCTCGAAACCAACTGGTGCAGGAAACTCTTTGGGTAGCTGTTGCGAAAGATTTCTAATGCTGTTGACAATTGCCCATTGAAGATATCATTGAATCGTCGGATAAACAAATCCGTGAGCTCTTCGTGATTAATGCCAAAAATAATATGGTTTTCCAGCGTGTGCGAAAATGGGGTATGGCCTATATCATGCAATAAGATGGCTATTAATGCCCCGCTCGCTTCTTCATCTGTGATTTTTTTACCTTTTGACCTGAGTGTTTCAATTGCCTGACGCATCAGGTACATTGCACCAAGGGAATGATGAAATCGGGTATGCAGGGCGCCAGGATAGATCAGGTGGGTCAGACCCAATTGATTGATACGCCGTAACCTCTGAAAATACGGATGTTCAATGATATCAAATACCAGCTCGCTGGGGATGGCAATAAAACCATAAACAGGATCGTTGATGATTTTCCTTTTATTGAATGACGAATGCCTGGCCAAAATGAGTTATTTTTGTGTTAAAAATTCTTGTTACACAATAAATTCAAGTTTATCGACATTATTGCTGTTTAGCTATGATATCGCATTGGTGGTTTAAATCGTCAGCGACCAGTCATTAGTCACGGATAATTGTTTTTTGCCCATCTTTATATACTGACTGCTGGCCATGCCAACTCAATAAACCTAATATATACTCTTAATCAATCTATCATATACATGACAAAAATAAGCATTTTATGGGCTGATGATGAAATTGAACTCCTCAAACCCCATATTTTATTTCTGGAAGAAAAAGGCTATGAGGTCCATACAACCAATAACGGTGATGAAGCTCTTGACCTGTTGATGTCACGTCCTTTCGATATTGTTTTTCTTGATGAACAGATGCCGGGTTTATCAGGCATTGAAACACTGTCGCTCATGAAAAACAAATATCCCAATCTGCCGATAGTCATGATCACTAAGAGTGAAGAGGAAACTATCATGGAAGACGCAATTGGGTCAAAAATATCCGACTATCTGATAAAACCGGTTAATCCAAAACAGTTGCTCCTGTGCCTTAAAAAGAATATGGATACCAAAAAGCTCGTCAGTGAAAAAACTACACATAACTATCAGCAGGAGTTCCGTAACATTGGCATGGAGATAACCAATAATCTGGATTATATGCAGTGGGTTGATATCTATCGGAAATTGACCTATTGGGAACTTGAACTGGGAAATGCACAGGATGAAAGTGTGGTAGAAATCCTCCGGACACAAAAAGAAGAGGCCAACCAGGTCTTTTCTAAATTTATTGAATCCAATTATCTTTCCTGGATTAGTGGCAGATCTGAAAGACGACCGGTGCAGTCTCATACCCTTATGAGAGAAAAGGTTTTCCCCTTTTTGAATACCAACAGGACGGTGTTTATGATACTGATAGATAATTTGCGCTATGATCAGTGGAAAGTACTGCAGCCTATCATTGAAGGGTATTACCGCACTGAAACGGAGGATTTGTATTACAGCATCCTGCCTACCACCACACAATATGCAAGGAATGCTTTGTTTTCAGGATTAATGCCCTCTGAAATCGAAAAAAAGTATCCTCAATATTGGTTGAGTGAAGGGGATGAAGGAACCAAGAACCAGTTTGAAGAGCAATTGCTCGCAGAGCAGCTTAAACGTTTTGGTAAAGATATTAAGTTCTCCTATACAAAGGTCTTGAACCTTAATGTAGGTCGCCGGCTTCTCGATAATCTGCCCAATCTTTTCAATAATAAATTGAACGTTATTGTTTATAATTTTGTAGATATGCTTTCACATGCCAGAACTGAAATGAATATCATCCGCGAATTGGCTGACGACGAACCGGCTTATCGTTCAATTACTTTATCCTGGTTCGAACACTCTCCTTTGCTGGAAATTATCCGGTATTTATCGGAAAAAGGTGCTCAACTCATTATTACAACTGATCATGGTTCTGTCAGAGTCCAGAATCCTGTTAAAATTGTGGGGGACAAATTCACTACGACAAACCTCAGGTACAAATCAGGGAAAAGCCTCAATTACCAGAAACGTGAAGTGTTCGAGGTCAGGAATCCTGACGATGCTTATTTACCGAGATCAAATGTCAGCTCAGCATATGTCTTTTGCAGGAGAAATGATTTCTTCGCTTACCCCAATAACTATAATTATTATGTGAACTATTACAGGAATACATTTCAGCACGGGGGAATTTCGATAGAAGAGATGCTTATCCCATTTATCACCCTAAGTCCGAAATCTGTATCCTGAAATTTATAGATCAAAATGGAATCTGTTCTTTGCAAATATATCACTGAACTTGATAGCATCTCCCGCCGGATCATTAATCATTATCCTGGTCATCGTGTTTTTGGTTTCTATGGGAAAATGGGTGCCGGCAAGACTACTTTTATAAAATCTATGTGCCGTGTTCTTGGTGTAATGGATGTGGTGAACAGCCCGACTTTTTCCATTATCAATGAATACATGACCGCTAAAGGGGAAAGCATATATCATTTTGACTTATACCGGTTGAAAAGTGCAAATGAATTGATGGATCTGGGCTATGAAGATTATTTATTCAGCGGGTCATATTGCATGATCGAATGGCCTGAAAAATTTGAGGAACTTTTACCTGAAAATTTCGTATATATCAAAATTGAAGTCGATCAAACAGACCAGAGCCGAATGATAACTTATTGATATGCTTGCTGAGCAAGATAATATTATCCGCATGTCGCAATCCGGAAAATTGATGCCTAAGGAGGAGATTCTCGAGGTCACAAGGAGAAAATCCTGTTTGAAAATAGGTGTACCCCGGGAAATTTCTTCTCACGAACATAGAATAGCGCTGGTGCCGCAAGCAGTGGGCTTACTTGCTGCCAATGGCCATGTCGTGCTTGTGGAGTCGGGCGCTGGAGATGCCGCCTATTTCAGCGACAATAAGTTCAGTGAATCTGGTGCTCACATCGTTTATTCGCCTCAGGAAGTGTATGATGCTGATATCATTATTAAAGTGTCGCCCCCTTTATCCGAAGAGATCGAATTATTGAAGCCCAAACAAACACTTTTTTCAGCACTTCATTTAGCCGGACAGACGGAAATTTTTTTCAGGAAACTGATCAATAAGAAAATGACAGCCCTGGCTTATGAATATATCAAGGATAAGGCTGATTCTTACTCTTTACGGCGTTCAATGAGCGAGATAGTCGGAAGCACTGTTGTTCTTATAGCAGCTGAATACCTCAGCAAACCCGGCTTTGGAAAAGGTTGTCTGCTGGGTGGTATCACAGGCATTACACCAACAGAAATCGTTATACTTGGAGCAGGGACTGTCGGGGAGTATGCCGTGCGTGCGGCTCTTGGACTTGGAGCCACAGTCAAGGTTTTTGATAACTCCATTTATAAACTGCGCCGTTTACAAAATAGCATTAATACCCGGATATTTACATCTATCATACAACCTAAGGTTTTACTTGATGCCCTGAAAACAGCCGATGTCGTCATCGGTGCCATCCACTCGTGTGAAACCCAGGCTCCTGTCATCATTACGGAAGATATGGTCCGCCAGATGTCTTATGGTTCTGTGATCATTGATGTCAGCATTGATCAGGGAGGCTGTATCGAAACCTCTCAGGTTACTTCACATGCCAACCCGGTATTCAGGAAATGGGACATAACACATTATTGTGTGCCGAATATCGCTTCCAGGGTGCCTCATACGGCTTCTTACGCTCTGAGTAATTTTCTTGCCCCAATGTTGCTCAAGCTGGGTGAGGAAGGCGGCATCGACAACCTGCTTAGATCTGATAAGGGTCTGCGCCATGGCGTTTATCTATTCAATGGAACCATCACAAAAATGATGATTAGCAACACCTTTGCCTTACCTTATCAGGATATCGAATTACTTATGGCAGCCTATCACTAAAAATGTACGTTGACCATGCGCATACTCAGGTCAGAAACATACACCATTTATATTGGAGAAGATATTTTTGAAGAAATTCAGATGTTTTTTCGAAACCCCGATGTCAGGGAGGAAACAGTGATCATCCTCGTCGATGAGAATACAAAAAACTTATGTCTTCCCCTTGTCAGAAATAAAGTCGGTGCGTTCAGCAAAGCAAAGATCATTGAAGTAAAAAGTGGCGAAGAAAACAAAGATATCAATACTTGTATCGAATTATGGCAGCACCTGCTGAACGTGAATGCCGACAGAAAGTCGGTTCTGGTAAACATCGGTGGAGGTGTTATTACCGACATGGGGGGCTTTGTAGCTTCTACCTTTAAAAGAGGAATTAGCTATGTCAATATTCCTACTACCTTACTTGGACAGGTCGATGCAGCAATAGGAGGGAAGGTTGGCGTCAACCTTTTTGACCTTAAGAACCAGATAGGCGTTTTTTCCCACCCTGAAGCCGTATTTATCATCCCCTCGTTTTGTGATACCCTTACTAATCAGCAAAAACTTTCAGGATTCGCTGAAATGATTAAACATGCCCTTATCATGGACCAGCAATACTGGGAAATAATACGAAACCTTTCCTTTAAAGATATTACTTCATGGGAAAATCTGATATTGCGATCGGTTGAAATCAAAAATAATGTAGCAAGAAATGATCCCTATGAGAAAAGTCTTCGTCGCAGACTGAATTTCGGACATACTTTTGGACATGCTTTTGAAACTCTCTCGCTGATGAAAAGAGATAACAGGCTCACACATGGACATGCCGTCGCAATGGGTATGATCTGTGAATCCTATTTATCAAATAAAATCAGGGGATTATCAGTCAAATCTATGGACGAGATTATCACTTATATCCTTGGAAATTTTGACCATTATAACCTGTCGGATACCGATAGATCGGCACTTCTTGAAATTATCAGATATGATAAGAAGAATGATAGAAACAGGATCAATGTGACCCTCCTGCCTACTATCGGAAATGCAATGATTGATCAGTGGTGCAGCGACGAATTCATCATGGAAAGTCTGGATTTTTATTCCGGATTAAAGTAAAAGTTTCAAGACTGATGGAATATTAACAGCTTGCGTCTGCAATTAGCGTTTTTGTGATCATTCTGGATATTTATAAGAAAAATGCCATTGTAAATGGAATAGTGGAATTACCTGCTTCAAAAAGCATCAGCAACCGTCTTTTGGTCATCAGGTCTCTATGCCACCATCCATTCCTGATCCATAACCTCTCTGATGCCGAAGATACGCGGATCATGCAGGAACTCGTAGAAAAAGTCATTGGGACTGCCCATCAATCTCCAGGTTTCAAGATTCCTGTACCGAACTCCCTTCCTCTTTCTCCTTCAGTTGTGGAAGATAAAATAGTTCCTTTGGTATTGGATGCACGTGATGCCGGTACCGTCCTGCGTTTTCTCACTGCTCTTCTATCTGTAACTCCTGGTTGTTATATACTGACTGGCTCTGAACGTATGAAGCAACGACCTGTCAGCGAAATGGTCGAGGCTTTGATTGCACTGGGTGCACATATTAAGTGTACTGCGAAAAAAGGATTTCCACCCATTTTGATAAATGGAAGACCTTTACCCGGAGGAAAAATCACCCTGGATGCCAGCCGCAGCAGCCAGTTCCTTACAGCGCTTCTTCTGGTGGCACCTGCAATGAGAAATGGCCTGGAGATTCAAGTTTTGAATAAGATCGCATCACGCCCATACGTCGATATGACCATTAAACTCCTCAATAAATTTAATGTAGATGTCGTGCGGAATGAAAACCGCTATATGGTATCTTATCAGGACTATATACCCAACGATATTTCAGTTGAAACCGATTGGTCTTCAGCTTCATTTTGGTACGAAACAGTTGCCCTTGCGGATGATGGAGACCTGATGCTTAAAAACCTGCCGGAGGAAAGTATACAGGGTGATGCAATCCTGATTCAGGTATTTGAAAGATTGGGGGTAAAGACACTTTTTGAAGCCGGGGGCGCAAAATTGATAAGGACAGGTAATTGCGTTGACTATTTCGAATTTGATTTTAGTAATTATCCCGACCTGGTGCCGGCTGTTGCGGTTACATGCGCTGCGCGGAATATCCCTGCCCGCCTGAAAGGTATTAGAAACTTGGAAATAAAAGAATCACCAAGGATATCGGCACTGTGCAGTGAATTAGGGAAAATGAATTTTAACTTGTGGAGAGAAAACAATGATTCTTTGTTGATCGGCGAAAGCCATGATCCTGTCAATCCATCAGCCCTTCTTGATAGTTACCATGATCACCGCATGGCCATGGCATTTGCTCCACTTGCATTGAAATCGGGGAAGATCAGCATACTCGATTCCGGCGTCGTTAGCAAATCGTACCCTACATTCTGGAAGGAATTGGAGAAAGCCGAATTTGTCTTAACCTATAGATAAGTATTTATCCGTTTTCTCATTCCCTTTTATTTAATTGTGTCCATATACTTACCGTTTCAATGCCCGCAAATATTTATCTGTATTCCGGTTTTCAAATTATCAAATATTAATCGTACTTTTGGATCGCAGATGTTACTTATTTGCTTGCTTATGGAAGTCGATATATTTATTCCATGTTTTATTGATCAGATCTATCCCTCAACGGGTATGAATATGGTAAAGGTGCTGGAGAAGCTGGGCGTGAAAGTGCACTATAACGATAATCAGACATGCTGCGGGCAAATGGCCTTCAACAACGGATTTTGGGATGAAGCCAAAACTGTGGGAGAGAAGTTTATTAAAGATTTCCCCAATAACCGTTATGTGGTTGGGCCCTCTGCCTCCTGCGTCGGATACGTCAGGAATTATTTCGATAAGCTGTTTTATAATTCAGCCCTCCATATCGAATACAAAAAACTGAAGGAAAATATCTTTGAATTCACCGATTTCATCGTTAATGTCCTCGATATACAAGATGTCGGCGCCACATTTGAATCCGTTGTCACATACCATGATTCTTGTTCGGCATTGAGGGAGTATGGTATTAAGGAAGAGCCAAGAATTCTGTTGCAGCAGGTCAGGGGTCTTGAACTGAGAGAAATGAGGGACACAGATGTTTGTTGCGGTTTCGGTGGCACCTTTTCCGTCAAGTATCAGGCCATCGCATCAGCAATGGCTGAACAAAAGGTCACTAATGCACTTGAAACTGGAGCTGAATATATTATTTCTACCGATTCCTCCTGCCTCATGCATCAGGAAGGATATATCCGCAGAAATAACCTGCCCATCAAGGTGCTTCACATAGCTGATGTTCTGGCATCAGGATGGTAAAACACTTGACAATAGGCAGTCAATGATAGTAAGTTTAGCCTATCTGTTAAAACGCTTTCCGAAATTAATGCCTAAATAAATGGTCAGGAAATAATATTCCGGGTCATTATATGCCATCATAGGTATGGGTATAGGGAAGAAATCTATGGTAACCCCTGCTTCAAGTTTCTTTACGATGGCATCATAAGGTCCGAAATCAAATGTAAATCCAAATTTTCCATAGATGCCCGGATAAAAAGCCATCTGATTAAAACCTTTTAAAAAAGCTGCCCGGCCGTATATGTTATCACGGAAGTGCTTGTCCGGATCATATTTTTCCGTTGACAGTTCATATTCAAAATAGTACTGCGATATGGAGACAAGATTTATAATATTGAGATATACGGGCTTTGCCAACCCCAGCGAAGCACCACCGGAAAAGAAATACCTTAGTTCTACACCTCCCCAGTAAGGCTTACTGTTCAGAAGGTTATGCAGGCCAAAACCACCACGGATGAGGAAAACATTGTTTAGTTTTCCATAAATATAACTTTTGGCATTGGTAAAGTATGGATTTATCACCCTGATTTCTTTTGGGGATTTCATCTCTGTGAAATCAAATTCCATCTGCAGCATTTTTCGTGCACTTAGATTTTTCCCTTTACGGAATTCGATGCCCCAACCCATTGAATGTAAAATAAATCCTCCGCTCATCTCCTTGGTTAGCAAAACACTGTCGCTGAAATTCTCTATGTCTTCCTCATCATATGACTGAGCACGACAATCAGGTCGTACCCCTGTCATCAGGATTATGCCTAGCAGTATATAAATCCAAAATCGCATGGCATCAGGGAAAGAAAGTTATTGCATCAAAGATAATGAATTCTCAAGAAATAACAAAAATACCATGATTTTGTTTCATGGAAATGAAACAGGATAATGCACCTTTAATACCTCTGTTCAACCTGATATTTATGCGACTCACCATAAGCAGGGCATTTCTCCCTGGTCTTGCACGAAGATAACGTAACGGCCAGAAGGATTACGGTGGCTATAAAGACAAGAATTCGTTTCATATTTTATCTGATCTTTTGTGAGAAGGAATCGGGAAACAAAATTAACTCAATTTGTTACAATAACAAATTTTTATCCTGCTTATTGTCTGATAATATAAATTTACCATCCATAACACTTCATGGATCAGGCGGGAATTTGTCATGTCATGGTTCAGTTGCTGGACAAAAATTAAGTTTTAAAAGCTCTGCTGATGACAAGAGTATTTGAAAATTAATGTACATCTTTGCACTTTCTAATGAATTTTTTGTAATGGGCATCACTGAGTTTCTCGTCAGGCATATCATCGACTTTTATAATCAAGCCGGGTACTTTAGTATTTTTATACTTATGACAATGGAAAGCATGATATTTCCCGTGCCGAGTGAAGTTGTCATGCCGCCTGCCGGATTACTGATCGCGCAAAACCGCTTCACCTTCCCGGGTGTGATTATGGCGAGTACACTTGGAAGTATCTTCGGTTCCATGATATCCTATTTCATAGGCAGCTGGGGAGGCAGGCCATTCATCGACAGGTTCGGTAAATACTTTCTTTTAAACAGGCATGATCTGGATACCAGCGAACGGTTTTTTAATAAGTATGGGGATGCCACCATCTTTTTCTGCCGTTTTATTCCTGTTGTGCGACATTTGATATCTATACCGGCCGGATTCGGGAAAATGAATCTGCTGAAATTTTCAATTTATACCATCGCCGGTGCAGGTCTGTGGAATTCATTCCTTACTTATGTCGGTTTCAAATGGGGAGAAACAGGATGGAATCTCCTTATGAAGTATAGTCATATCATCGATATTATAGTCCTGGGATTACTCCTTATTGCATTGGCCTGGTTCATCTTTAAACATATCAACAAGAGAAAAAAGAATACTCATTGATACATTCGGTTTTACTACTCATTGACCCCTCTTGGCTTGGGATTTATTCCGAAGTAAGGTTTGGAATTTAGATATCTGAACATTCATTGTAAGGGCATACAACTTTCAATTAACTTTATAGGGTCAATTTCTCAAAGTATATGAAAGAAGCTTCTTTTTACACTCACTTGGAAAAGGACTCAGTCCAATGCATCCTCTGCCCTCATAATTGCCATATCAACCCTGGTAAACGCGGAAGCTGCCATGTGAGAAAAAATATCGGAGGCAAACTCTTTTCAGAAAATTATGGTATGGTATCGGCCATACATTTTGACCCTATTGAGAAGAAGCCCATGTATCATTTTTTTCCTGGTAGAACTATTTACAGCATTGGCAGCCTGGGCTGCAACCTGCATTGTTCATTTTGCCAAAACTCAGAAATTTCCCAATCATGTATCGAGGAATTTTCCCAAATTAAGGATTATTCTGCAATTGACCACATACGAATGGCGGCATCAAATCCTGATAATATCGGCATCGCTTATACATATAATGAACCTATCGTCTGGTATGAATACATGAACGAAATAGCATTACTGGCGAAAGAAAAGCAGTTGAAAAATGTAATGGTTACAAATGGCTTCATAAATGTCAATCCTTTACAGGAAATCATGCCCGTTATAGATGCCTATAGTGTTGACCTTAAGGCTTTCACAAACGATTTTTACAGGAAAATAACCGCCTCCCGCCTCGAACCTGTCAGGAACGCGTTGAAATCCATTGCTATGGCAGGAAAGCATCTGGAGATTACCAATCTGATCATCCCTACCTTGAACGATGACGAAAAAGTTTTCGGCGAAATGTGCAAATGGATACGCAATGAGCTAGGGGCAGACACAATACTTCATCTTTCGAGGTATTACCCAACATATAAAATGACTATCGAAGGAACACCCTTTGCAACACTGCAGAAACTCTATGCTGTCGCAATGCGATACCTGGATTATGTGTATCTGGGTAATGTAGCCAGCACTACTGGCCGTGATACAGCTTGCAATAGGTGCGGAAATCCGGTCATCAGGCGCGACGGATACTGGACATCTGTGTCGGGACTTGATAAAACCGGCCACTGTGTCAAGTGCGGGAATAAAGTGGCAATCATGGAATGAGAAGAATCAGTATTTTTACAAATAAAAAACAATGCAGTTATTATATATCCTCATTGGCTTGACTGTCGGAGCCCTATTTGCCTGGCTGATTTTACGCAGTGCTCACCTCATCGACAAACGTAATCTTGAAAAGCACATCGCCGGACTGGATAAAGAAAAAGGTATACTTCAGAATTCTCTGGAAACAACCCGGAACGAAAACAGTACACTCGATGGCCGGATCACGGAAGCTCGTTCACAATCACAGGATCTGGCAACCCGCCTTGCTCGCCAGGAAGTTGAGTATAAGAACCTGCAGGAAAAATTGGCGGAACAAAAAACCGAAATAGAAAATATTCAGAAAAAATTTAAGGATGAATTTGAGAACCTGGCTACCAGGATTTTTGAAGAAAAATCCAAGACTTTCACGGAGCAAAACCGTAACAACCTTGAACTGATCCTTAATCCCTTAAAGGAAAATATCCGGTTGTTCGAGAAAAAGGTCGAGGATACCTATCAGAAAGGTCTTAAGGATCAAACTGACCTGAAGGCTGAATTGAAAAACCTTCATGATCTGAATATCCGGATCAGCGATGATGCTACAAACCTGACCAAAGCCCTGAAGGGTGATGTGAAAAAGATGGGTAACTGGGGAGAAATGGTACTTGAACATGTGCTTGAACGGTCAGGACTGCGGAAGGGGGAAGAGTATGAAGTGCAGGTGTCGGCCAGAACACAGGAAGGTGAACTGATCCGGCCTGATGTGATCATTCACCTGCCAGAGAAAAAACACCTGATTATTGATTCTAAGGTATCCCTTCTCGCTTATGAAGCCTCTGTCAATTCCGAAATCCCGGAGGAAAAAGAAAAATTCATCCGGCAGCATGTCGATTCCATCAGAAATCATGTTAAATTGTTGAGTGATAAGAATTACCAAAGTACCGATTTCTTTATTACACCCGATTTCATTCTGCTGTTTCTGCCGATGGAATCGGCATTCAGTGCTGCCATTGAGGCCGATAATGGATTGTTTAACTTCGCATGGGAGAAAAAAATTGTCATTGTCAGTCCTACCACCCTTCTTGCCACTCTTAAAACCGTGGAATCCATCTGGCGGCAGGAAAAACAAACCCAGAATGCCCTCGAAATAGCTCAACAGGGCGGAGCCCTGTATGATAAATTCGTTTCATTTATTGAGGATATGAAACGGCTCGGTAACCAGATTAATACAGTATCAGGTACATTTGAGGAAGCAAAGAAAAAATTGTTCTCGGGAAAAGGCAACATCGTTAACCGGGCTCAGAAACTGAAAGAACTCGGTGCGAAAACTACTAAACATCTGTCCGGCAACCTGCCGGCAGAGGAGGACAGTATCCTCAGTGAAATTGAAGAATGAAAAAAAAGATCCCGTTTTTTTGCCTTGTCGCCCTGACTCTTGCAGGTTGTCTCACCATCAACAAGTTAGGTATCACAAACCTGGCTTCTCTGTATAAAAGTGAAAATAATTTCGCACAAATTGAATATATACCTTTTCATCTCTCTGATTTCAAAAGCAGGTTATATTACAGATTAAATTTGTCGGGACTGACCTATAGGAAAATGAACGTTGGCAGTGTCCCAAAAATAGAATTCAAAATCAGTTATGAATTGTTCAACTCATTCAAAAATAATATGTTGATAGATAGCGGTTCCTTCTGTCATACCGATTCCCTTGGTTTTGGAACAGAAACGATCTTCTGTTCGGATTTTGAAGTGAAAACCGTTTATCCCGATGACTTTATCTTACATATCACATTAACAGATGTGAATTCCAAACTGGCTTTCGGCTCGCTGATCGAACTGCATAAAATGTCAAGTAATTCACAACAGAACTATCTTGTACTGGATGAGGAAGGTAAAGTGATTTTTGAGAATTATTTAAGTGAAAATCAGTATTTCACAATAAAATGTAACACTTCTGATGCCACTCGACTTCATGTAAGGTGCTATTTCAGGGAATTTCCGGTTTCTTTACCGCCATTCCTGACAGATGATGTGACCAATTTTTCCTATGGCTGCGACAGTGCCTTCAGCATACCATTAGTGAATGGTGAAACCCCAATCATTAATCTCACAAAAGAGGCATTTTACCATTTTCAACTCGATACTCTGAGCCGTGAAGGCTTGACTCTCTTTCGTTTTTATGATGGATTCCCTGATGTCATTGACCCGGTGCAAATGATGGAACCCCTGCGTTACATTACGACAAAAAAAGAATATGATATCCTCCGGAAAAATCCAAACACTAAAGTAGCTGTTGATAGCTTCTGGATCAGCATGTATTCCGATACTGACCGGGCCAGGATCATGATACAAAGATATTATTCCCGTGTGGAAGAAGCTAACCATTTCTTTTCTTCCTATCAGGAAGGGTGGAGAACCGACAGAGGTATAATTTATATCATCTTTGGGTCACCCAATATCGTCTATCGTTATACTGACATTGAGAAATGGATCTATGGCGAGGAGGGTAATTTTATGTCAATTACTTTTATCTTTGTCAAAGTCGATAACCCCTTTACCGGAAATGACTATATGATTGAAAAATCCGAAAACTATAAGGAAGCCTGGTATATGGCGGTAAATAACTGGCGACGCTAAAGAAATTAAATGAACAAGGAAAACATAATTTACGGTCTCAGGCCTGTCATTGAGGCAATAAATTCCGGTCAGGAAATTGAGAAACTCTTTATCCAGTCCGGACTCAGGGGGGAACTCTATTTTAAGCTCATTTCATTGGCGAGAAAAATGGCCATACCATTCCAACCTGTGCCGATTTCAAAATTGAACCGGCTCACATCAAAAAATCATCAGGGTGTTGTCGCTTATATTTCTCCCATCATTTATCAATCTGTCGAAAACCTTATACCCTTAATTTATGAACAGGGTCAGACACCTTTGTTGCTGATCCTTGACAGGATTACCGATGTGAGAAACTTCGGCGCCATCGTCCGGACAGCTGAATGTGCTGGCGTACATGCCATTGTCATCCCATCTAAGGGTTCTGCTCTTATACATGCCGATGCTATTAAAACCTCTGCTGGCGCTCTATATAAAATTCCTGTATGCCGGAGCAGGGATTTGTATAAGACCATTCTGTTTCTTAGAAACAGCGGAGTTCAGATCATCGCTGGCACCGAAAAATCAGACCTCTTTTATCATGAACCGGATTATTCCAATCCTACAGCCATTATTCTGGGTTCTGAAAGTGATGGTATTTCAGAAGATTTTCTCCGGCTTGCTGATAAGAAAGTTAAAATACCGCTGTTCGGTGAAATAGAATCTCTCAATGTATCTGTTGCTGCCGGGATTATCATGTATGAAGCTGTAAAACAACGTACCCTTCATGCTTAGACCGGCGCTGAAAAATACGGATAACCTTATTCTGGTCATCATTCTGATCATCGCCTCCTCACTCCGCTTCTGGAATTTTGATAGTTTTTCATTCTCCAATGATGAATTGAGCGCCCTCTTCCGTACACGTTTTGATACTTTTAGTGAACTTGTCAGGGATGGATTTTATGTGGACGGACATCCTGGAGGCATTCAGGTTTTCCTTTATTATTGGGTCAGGCTTGCAGGTAATTCTGAAACCATAGTCCGGTTGCCATTTGTTATCGCTGGCGTACTTGCTGTATTCTTCACATGGCTCGTGGCATCGCGGTGGTTCAACAAGGTGACAGGATTCTTCTCTGCCACAACTATTGCCGTGCTTCAGTTTCCTCTGCTTTATAGCCAGATCGCCCGTCCTTATGTCACAGGCCTGCTCTTCGTACTTATTATGGTCTATTTCTGGACACGTTTGCTTTTTGACAGTCCAGGGCAATCTGCCCGCTGGAAGATATGGAATGCTGCAGCCTTGGCACTTTCAATGTCCCTTTGCCTGTATGATCATTATTTCAGTTTTCTGTTTGTTGTAATTGCAGGTATAACTGGTCTGTCCTTTCTCTCAAAAGACAATTATAAGTTCTATATCTCAGGAACTGCCATAAGCCTGTTGCTTTTCATTCCACATATCCCCATCACTCTCAACCACCTGAGTATCGGAGGTGTAGGATTATGGCTGGGCAAACCTGGTTTGGGCTGGTTGGCTGAACACCTCTGCTTCACTTTTAACGGATCTTTCATTCTCATCGGACTCTTATTGATTCTTATTATCCTTAGCATCGTCAGAGATGCAAAACGGATCACCCTGAATAGATTCCAAACCATCTGCCTGATCTGGTTTTTTCTGCCCTTTCTTGTTGGTTTTACTTACTCACATCTTGTCAATCCGGTACTGCAGGACTCTGTCCTCCTCTTTTCTTTTCCTTTTCTGGTCATGTTTCTCTTTTCTTTTTTCAGAGAGCCTTTCGATAGATTAAAAGGATCCCTGTTACTGCTATGGGCAGTGGCTGGAATTTTTAGTACTGTCATTGAAAAGGATTATTATCATAAGCAGCATTTTGGAGAATTCCGGGGTATTGCTGAAAAAATTGCCCTTTGGGATAAACAGTATGGAGGTGATAGTATCACAAAGGCTATAAGCGTCAATAATCCATGGTACATCGAATATTATCTCAAACAGTATAATTCTTCGGCAAAGTTTGTTCAGTATGATAATCGCGGAGGAAAAGATTTATTAGAGTTAAAGCATATTGTCGCGAAATCGTCTATGCCCTATTTTCTCTATGCATGGACAAAACCTGCTCCATTGGAAATCGGTGATATTATCCTGCTGAAATATCCTTACCTTATCAAAGAAATCGATTACGGTGGACTTTCCGCTATTTCACTCTACGGCAGGCATCCTTCACCCGACACAATGGCCCGGGTTAAACCGGCTTTCAGGGTGACATATGGTTTTGAACATCCGGGTGACTGGGGTGAAGATACAGCGAGAATTGTGACAAGCCCCGTCCATGATGGAAAATTCAGCTTTGCTTTTGATTCGGCAGTACTTTATGGTCCGACATTTTCTTCTTCGTGTGCAGATATCCTGTCAGGTGATGTGAAATTAATAAAAGTCAGCGTATGGGTATACAATACTGTTGAAGTAAAAAACGTCCATCTTGTAGTTTCTGTTGATGATCAGGGTGGTAAGAATTATATCTGGGCAGCAGGTAACTTTAATGATTTCCTCGACACCGGAGAATGGGGGAAGGTAATTTTTAATTATAGACCATCTGAAATTAAATCCCTGTATGATCGTTTGAAAATTTATATCTGGAATAACCAGCAGATGGAATTCTTTATTGATGATATCACGATTGAACTTTATGAATAAGCTAGTTCTGACAGTAATTGGACTGATTCTGTTGATCAGCTTATTAATCTCTGGATGTAAAAATAAAGAGATCAGTTATTGGGAAAATGGTGTCAGGAAATATGAAATTCCTTACAGAAATGGAAAAATCAACGGTAATGCAAAATGGTGGTATCAGAATGGAAATAAACAAATAGAGTCTTTATACAGGAATGGTATACTTGAAGGTGTGACTACCCGCTGGTACTTCAATGGAATAAAACAATCGACTGATACTTATCATGACAATCTCCGGAATGGCATTTCTTTAAAATGGGATGAACAGGGAAATAAGATCTCTGAGGAGTATTACCTAAATGATATTTTGAACGGCCCTTATAAGGTATTTCATGATAACGGACAGATAAAAGTTGCTGGCTATTTTAAAAACGGAAACTTTGATAGTACGTGGACATTTACTGACAATCGGGGATTGAAAACCGGAGAAGGCTCTTTTGTCAATGGTTCTGGAAAACAGTTAGGTTATTTCCCAAATGGAAAGATTAATCGCATGATCAATTATGAAAATAACCTTAAGCATGGTGAAGAAATCTGGTATGACGAAAATGGCAGAATTCAGAAAATAATCGTTTATGATCGTGGCAATGTCATATCTGAAAAGTATAAGCCATAGATATCAGATAAGAATGGGAAAAACCTCTAAATAAATTTGGAAATGAAGACGTAAAGAATTTACTTTGCGCTGTGAAAAAAATAACACTGTTAGTTTTGTAACAACTAAAATACTGCATTAACTGTAAATTATTAATTCTTAATTTAATATTGTTATGGATATCGAAAGAATAATGAACGATCTGGAAAAAAAACATCCGGGTGAAGTTGAGTATCATCAAGCCGTTCGTGAAGTTTTAGAATCAATTGAAGAAGTATATGATGAAAATCCTCAGTTTGAATCAGCAAACATTCTTCAAAGGATAATTGAACCCGACAGAATTGTCATGTTCAAAGTGCCTTGGATGGATGATAATGGCAAGGTGCAGGTTAACATCGGTTACCGTATTCAGTTCAACAACGCCATTGGTCCCTATAAGGGTGGTCTTCGCTTTCACCCGAGTGTCAACCTCAGTATATTAAAATTTTTAGGCTTTGAGCAGATCTTTAAAAATAGTCTCACTACATTGCCTATGGGTGGTGCAAAGGGAGGTTCCGATTTTAATCCTAAAGGCAAATCCAATCATGAGATTATGAGGTTCTGCCAGTCTTTTATGCTTGAATTATGGAAAGTCATTGGCCCCGAAACTGACGTTCCGGCGGGTGATATTGGTGTCGGTACACGTGAGATTGGATTCCTGTATGGAATGTATAAGAAGCTCACCAGGGAACATACCGGTGTTTTGACTGGGAAAGGTCTTAACTGGGGTGGTAGTCTGGTAAGACCTGAAGCTACCGGATTCGGAGCGGTATATTTTGCAGAAGAAATGCTTAAAACAAAAGGACAGGATTTGAATGGTAAAATTGTCGCTTTATCCGGTTTTGGCAACGTGGCATGGGGCGCGGCCCTTAAAGTCACCCACCTGGGCGGTAAGGTCGTCACCATCTCCGGCCCCGATGGATATATTTATGATCCTGATGGTATCTCAGGTCATAAGATTGAGTATATGCTCGAACTGAGAGCTTCAAACGAGGATATCGTCAAACCATATTCTTATGAGTTCACGGGAGCTCAATTCCATCAGGGTAAACGGCCATGGGAGGTGAAATGTGACATAGCTTTGCCCTGTGCTACTCAGAATGAACTGGAAAAGGAAGATGCCGAAAAACTCATTGTAAACGGTGTTATGTGTGTAGCAGAAGGTGCAAATATGCCCTGTACTCCCGAAGCCATTGAGGCATTCCAGGAATCTAAAGTGCTTTATGCTCCCGGTAAAGCTGTTAATGCTGGCGGAGTGGCTACATCAGGCCTCGAAATGGCTCAGAACTCCATGAAACTCAATTGGCCTTCCACCGAAGTGGATACCCGCTTACATCATATTATGCAAAGCATACATAATACCTGCGTCACTTACGGCAGACAAGCTGATGGTTACGTCAATTATGTCAAGGGCGCTAATGTGGCTGGCTTCATGAAAGTGGCCAATGCCATGCTCGATCAGGGCGTAATTTGATTGAAGATTTAAAGATTATAGATATTGGATTGGTGTGAGGATGCTATCCGGGAAATTTATTCGGATAGCATCCTTTTTTTTCTATAGGAATAATTAATAAATTTGCACGAAAGGTTTAAATAAACATCTGGTACTATGAAAGAATTCACCACCGTTAACGACATTTTTGATTTCGCCATAAATGCTGAACAAGAGGCTGTTAATTTTTATTCGCAGCTGGCCAACACCTCCAAGAATGAAGAAATGCGGAGTGTTTTTACCCAGTTTGCACGCGAAGAAATGGGCCATAAAGCAAAGTTGACGACTATCAGAACCACAGGCCAGTATGCGATCAGACATGAAGCCATTTCTGACCTGAAGATCGCTGACTACCTGACCGATGTTGAACCTTCACCAGATATGACTTACCAGGATGCATTGATTTTGGCAATGAAAAAGGAAAAGAATGCCTTTAGGCTTTACTTGAACCTCTCAGAAAAAGCTCCTTCCGACTATCTCAGAAATCTGTTCATGTCCCTGGCTCAGGAGGAAGCTAAACATAAGCTCCGCTTTGAACTGGAATATGATGAATATGTGCTGAGGGAAAATTGATACAATCAACACAATTCATTATCAGAGTGAAGGTCTGAAATTTAGTCTGTTTAATCTCCGGAAAACGACTTAAGGTGCTTTTATTTTTCAGCAAGTACCAGCATTTCATAATTCTCAGTGGTCAAAGCATCATTCCGGCTGAAAGCCCCAAGTTTACAGCCATATATGCCGATCTTTGAAAATGCAAGAGATTTTAAAAGCCAGGTAATCTCTGAAGGGACATAATATCTTTCGCAACAGACCAATATTTTTTTATTTCCTTTATCATCAGTTATTTCATATGTAGAGTGGTCCCTGAAGGTCATTAAATCAAACGTGTTTCCATTGGTTTTACCATCATGGGAATTCTGGGTGATGAAATCCTTTACGGAATGAAATAAAGGAAATAAACCACTGATAGTCGTAAAAATTAATTTACCTTTTTCTGTCAATGCATTATAGGCGTTTTTTAGAATGGTGAAATTCATCTCATCGGTTTCCATCAATGGGAATGCTCCTTCACAGATCATTATTGCCAAGTCAAACGGATTGGTAAATGAGAAATCCCTGGCATCTTTCAGAAGAAAATCGATTTTAAGTCCAAGTGATTCAGCCTTTCTTTTTGCTTTTGAGAGTTGTGATCCTGAAAGATCTATTCCTGTCACATTATATCCGCGTCTGGCCAGCTCAATAGAGTGTCTTCCTGTACCACATCCGATATCCAGTATCCTGGTAGTCTTATTAAAGTTGATCTCCTGCTCAATAAAATCTACTTCCCCGATTGTCCCTTTTGTAAAAGATTCCTTGTCATATTGATCAGCATAGTCTTCAAAGAGTTCTTCGTACCATTGCTTCATAACATATTTATTTTGGTTTTTCAGCAGACAGGATTTCAAGGTACTGTTAGTAAAAGTTAATGTATATGCGTGATAACTTAAAGGCCTATCTTAACTCCTTTAATGTAAGTTCAGCATCAACTTTAGTACCTTTAAGAATATTGACAGCCTCAGTTATTTGATTATGTTGATGCGTACTCATCAACTGGAAACGGAAGATCGCTTTACCTTTGGGTACTGCAGGAAACTCAGCCAGGTTGGCCAGCAAACCCTTTTTGGTGATTTCTTTGGATATCTGCCTGGCCAGATCTTCTTCTCCTATCAATACTGGTACAATTGGACTTGGGATACCTAAAGTTGTAAAATGGTTTTCCTTAAATGCCCTAATGCTGAAATCTATATTTTCCTTAAGCCTTTTTCTTAATATATCGCCTTCTGCTGAAAACATGATTTCAGCACATTTCAGTGCAACAGAACATTGCATGGGTGATATGCCATTTGAAAAGGTATATGAGGGCGCAAATACAATGAGCTGAGGCCTGATTATCTGGGGTCCCGCGACAAATCCTCCATTGGAGGCAAATGATTTGCTGAATGCACCGCAAATGACAACATTTTCCAGATTATCCTCAGCAACGGTCTCTAACAATCCAAGACCTTTTTCTCCCATGGCACCAAAGTCATGAGCTATATCCAAAATCAAAATGGCTTCATATTTTCTGATCAGATACAGCACAGTCTTCAAATCTGGCATATCGGAGTTCATCGAGTACAGACTCTCAATTACAATAAAAATACCGCTTTCAGGATGTTTTTCGCGACTTTTTTTCAGAAGATTTTCAAGATGTTCCGTATCATTATGTCTGAATTTTTGTATCGACTGTGTGCTGTATTTGGCTGCAACCTGAAGACTGTTATGTGACAATGAATCAATGATCAGATGATCGTTTGATGTCACCAATGCCCCGATAACGCCAAAACAGGCACCCCAGCCGGTTGGAAATAATAAACATTGCTCCGCTCCCAGAATTCCTGCCAGTTTACTCTCTAAGACTTCCGTCAGTTTATTCCTCCCCGTCAGTATCGGTGACGAAGCTGTGTGTATCCCATATTCATCAATAGCTGTCTTGGCAGCTTTTTTTACTTCATCGTTTTGAGCCAATCCCATATAATCCTGGGAACTGAAATTTAAAAACCTTTTACTTTGCTGCTTGGCAATCTCTGCATTTACATAAGGAGATACGACAGACGTCAGTACCCTGTTTGCTGAGAATAATACACCGTATTTGTCTCTTAAGGATGCATGTTCAAACAAGGGCTTGTATCGGTCGTAAAGATTCTTGCCGTTTATCTTTAAATAATCAAGGGCGCTGCCTCCCAAAGCTTTCAAAAGGTCTGAATTCATAGTTTTTGTTTTTGCTCTTTCTATTGATTTTAGTTTCATCCGTTCAGTTAGTTTATGCAGGTTGTCAGGAATTTTGATGGTATTGTACCATCACTCTTTTTTAACCGGACGAGGAAACATGCTATCAATCATTCTGTCTCTCCATTTCCTGGGCAGTAGTTTTGAAACGACTATCAATAATCTGACATCTGGACTGGGGATGATGAGGAATTTTGTATGTCCCCGGCATTGCCTGAGAATGCGTTTTGCGGAAATTTCTGCTGGCATCATTTTCCGTGGAGAACTCTTCTCTTTCATCCAGCCAGGCTGACCTTCAATCTCCGCATGGAATTGAGGTGTATCCATATCGCCAGGACAGGTGACATATACAGAAATATTTTTATGTAGTAACTCCCGACGTAAGGATTCCCCAAAATTGATTATACCCGCTTTTGCTGCACAGTATATGGAATACCCGGCAGCTCCCATCAGGCCGAATCCCGAGGAGGTCATCAGCACTTTCGACCCGGAAGGAAGTAAGGGTACAAAGAAATAAGCAGACTGAATCGTACCCCACAGATCAATTTCAAGGTCCTTTTTTAATTCTGTTGCCGATGAATAATCTTTAAGCAGTTTTGTCGTGACCTCCCCGGCATTGAGAACCAGAAAATCTATTTGCCCGAATTCACTCCTGACTATGGCAGCGGCTTCACGCAGTTGGCCTTCCTGTGTCACATCACAAGCGATACCTCTAGCCGAAATATTTTTTTCTGCTAAAGCTTCAGCTGCCTTTTTTATTCGTTGTTCGTTTCGTGCTAATATGATAATGTGATAACCTTCTTTTCCAAGTAAAGTGGCAAATGAAAATCCTAAACCCGATGATCCTCCTGTGATTAATGCTGTTTTCGCCATTATTTCCCGGTTCGTTTTTTTGTGAAACGGATTTACAAAATAAACGATTTATTTTGAAGGATGAGTGTCAATTTAAAGTTAAACCCGTTAATTCCTCCGCTTTATCCTTCTAATGTATTGTAAATCAAGTGAAGCACTATTTTTCAGGACGGTAACCGATTGTCTGCCCCAAAATTACAACCTGTCCGGGTTTTAACTGAAGTGTCTTAGAAAGTCCCTCTTTGTCGACAGAACCACGCGCAACCGTTGCCAGATCAGCGGAAGCACAATAAAGATAGACATTCTGTGAAATAAAGCCGACATTCACCCCTGAATACGTGTCCTCAACTTTTTTATCTTTGCCCAGTTTATTTAAATCTGCAACGAAAACCAGATTCACCGGAGCAGTAGCAACAAAATCCTGTTTACCCGCTTCCTTTCTGAAATCTCCTTCTGCAACGGGTAATAATGCTTTTTCTTTTGCGTCATACAGGTAAATGCCATTTTTCAGAATGACATATATATCTATTTCCTGCTTGTTCATTGCACTGGGAGCTGTTCGTTTTCCCTCTTCAGGACGATTAAAACCATCTGCTGCCCAAAGTAAGTTTGAAAGTTCCTGCAACGACAGCTCTTTGTCAGAAAATACCCTGTCGCTTTTACGGTCTTTCAGGGCTTGCATTAATAATTTACCTGTATTCAGTTCAGGTTCATTAAGGTTGATCTTTTCAAACTTTTGTGCATAAGTACCTGATGACATGAATAAAACTGATAGAAAAACTGAAATAAATGCTTTCATAATCTTTTCGTATTTAAAATTATTAATCAATAATATTGAGAAATTCGTGATTTAATTTCAATGTCACCCTTGACTCTCTTTCTTTCTTACCATTGTATTACAAATTCCATACTCTATATTCAACTATCATGGTAGCCAGTATGATCACATTGGCTATTGTGCCGAATTTGGCGTCCTTCCAATATAGTATGATGAGAATTTGTGACAGCACCATAGCTGGAACAGCTATCATCCACCACCATTCTTTTTTCAAAAGGAAAGTTATTATGGCCATGAGGAATAGGTAAATTCTGTCGAGCCCTAAAATAAGAAATTAATTAAAACAAAAATAAATACCGAAAGGATAAAAGCAACAACAGGAATCACTTCTTAAATAATCTAAACCATCTTTATAGGGCGGTTTTTGGATGTCAGGCAATTTTTTTTCAGGTGATTGATCAAATGAATTAAATATGTAAATTTGTAACTTTAAATTATCGATTATTAACTAGAAGAAAGGGAAATGCCTATGTTTAGTAAAAAAGTATTTTGGTTTGGCTTTGTGTTTTTGCTGATGGCAAATGTACTTATAGCTCAGGATTATACGTATGTTGGTGCACTGAAATGTAAAATGTGTCATAACTCTGAAAAAAGCGGATTCCAGTACAAGATCTGGTCTGAATCACTGCATGCCAAAGCATTAAGTTCATTAAGCAGTCCTAAATCACTGGAATATGCCAAGGCGAATAATATTGCCGATCCGTCAAAAGATGCCAAGTGCCTGAAATGCCATTCAACAGCTGGCTCGGTTAGTGCTGACAAGATTGAGACACTGACAGTTGCTGAAGGGGTTTCCTGTGAATCCTGTCATGGCCCCGGCAGCGCATATAAGAGTATGAATATCATGAAAAATCATGATATAGCATTAAAAAACGGTTTAATTGTCCCTACCAAGTCAGTATGTGAAAAATGCCATAATAAGGAAAATCCTTTTTATATACCATTTGATTTTGAGGCAAGTAAAGCTAAAATTACCCATCCCAGACCGAAAGCTGAATAATGTAGTTCAGTATAGCGAGAGTGTTTATTGTGGTTTGTAAAGAACCCTGAAAGCTTTCATTAAAGCTACAGGTGATTATTTTATTTTAAATCTAATTCAAAAAAGATAACATCAGTTCTTGGATTATATCTGTATGATCCAATTTCTTTGAATCCTTTAGCTCGATATAATTTAATAGCAGGTTTCATTTCAAGAAATTAAACCTTTACGAATCAACATTTTATCAATCCGATGAATAACAAAACCAAGCAAACCCCCAAGAATTAAAGTCATAATGAAAATTGGGATTAAAGTGACCGGTTCTTTCCATCCAATAATGAAGGAACATGGTATGATGCAAAGAAATGAAATAATGATTCCTTTTATTATTGAATTCATTTGAAGTTTGGATGTCGCGATGAAGAAGCCAATAATAATCCACATAGACAGGGCCGAAAGATTGGCATCCCAGGTTAAATTCTGAATAAACATCGGAATCAGATCTATTATTCCGGCAATTAACCCACAAACTATTCCAGATAAAATTCTATACATCATTTTATATATTTTTGGCAAATAATGCTCTACCTGCAGACGCCTGGCGGGCTTTACTTGGGTTTCGTTAGTATTCGTTTTATTTTCATTAAGTCTCTATCCTGTTTGCTTTGAATATTACCCGCCTGGCTTGGCTGCAGGCTTGTTAGGCTAAGTCCGGATTTTTTGTCATCGTATATATTCCATATCCAAAAATGTCTTCATGTTTCTTGAAAAACTTATTCATCATAACCATCCTTGATCGTACTTTTTCATTCGTTAAATATTTAGTAATGACTCGAATTGAATTCATTAAGCCCTCATCCTTAATCATCCCAGGGAATCCATTAAATTTCATTGGATAAATCAATGTTCGTAAATTCCTGGCTCCGGATTGAATAAAAAGGGAATTCCATTCATCTGAAATCCTGACATTAAGCATACAGTATGCACAGATGACATCTGATACTTGCTGAAGAAAACCTGGTGTAGGTGGCTTCTGCCACGTTAATTCAAGCCAGCTAGCTAATCCATTGGATTTTAAAACTCTAAGTGCTTCCTTTATAACCGAAGATTTTTCGTCAATCAGAACAAGCATGGCCTGGGCTATGGTCACATCAAATTCATTATCATTAAATGGTAATGATGTCGCATCAGCAACTTTAAATTCCAGTAAATGGCCCACTTTGCTTTTTCTTGCCAGAAATTTTGCTTCTTCAATTAACTCAGTACTGATATCAATACCAATCACTTTACACCCGAATTTTTTTGCAATTAGGATAGATGTTGTGCCTTTTCCACATGCAATATCTAAAACTCTTTTGTCTTTATCAATCCGGCATAATCCAAGCAGTTTCTCTGTAGCAGCAAAACCCCCCGGGTGTAAAACGGATAATCCGACAAACGTTGCCATAAAATCAAAAATGTCACATTTTTCTATTGAATTTTCCTGGCACTTGCATTCTGTTTGATTCATAAGAAGTATTGTTAAATGGTTAGTAATTGTGAAAATCAACTTTGGCTTAACGAGATCGGATTTGCACAGCCCCGAATTGTCGGGATGGTTAATACCCGATTGTCATAGCCTTGTGCTTTTCTTGTTTTGTCAGTTTTTCAGTTTGTTGATAATTTATTATTTACTTATGGTTTATTAAAAAATGTATTTGGTTTCAGGTACATCTTTTTATTTTCGTAATCAAATATTAAATTGAATCTTCTAAGAGATCCGCTGCCAAGAATTGCGTCCGCATTGTTCTGTTTTGAACGGACTTCCACAGGTGCAATAGCAGCGGTAACATTTTTCAATTCATACGAACCAATTATCAGTTTTGAGATTTTACCAGTTTTTCCATTCAAAATTTCACCTTCTTGTAGAAAACTTTCTTCACCATTTCTGCTGTGATAATATAAAACAAAATAATTAATCCGATAAGAAGAAGGAACGGAATTGGCAACGGAGTGAATCCAAAAATTCCAGCAAGCGGGGTGAAAGGTAGAATCAATGTTATAGCAACAATTGACAAAGTTGCAATTAACAGATATTTTCCCGGTCGACTCCTGAAGGAAGATTTCCGGCTTCGGATAACGAGTACGATCAATGATGCTGAAACAACGGATTCCAGAAACCAGCCGGTTCTGAATTGAACTTGGGTTGCATGAAGGACGAGCTGCAGTAAACCAAAAGTGAGATAATCAAACACCGAACTCACAATGCCAAATGTAATCATAAACTTTCGGATTGCCTTAATGTCCCATCGCCGTGGATAGTCAATCATTTCTTTATCCACACTGTCGGTCGCAATAGTCATCTCCGGGAAATCCGTCATGAGATTGGTGAGCAAAATCTGCTTGGGGAGTAACGGGAGAAACGGCAGAATGAGGGATACTCCCGCCATGCTGAACATGTTTCCGAAATTGGCGCTGGTCGCCATGAACACATATTTGAGCGTGTTGGCAAAAGTTGCCCTTCCTTCGCGCACACCCTGCACCAAAACACCCAGGTCCTTTTCGAGCAAGACAATATCCGCCGCATCCTTGGCAACATCCACGGCGCTGTCGACAGAAATGCCGACATCGGCAGCATGTATCGCCGAGGCATCATTAATGCCGTCGCCCATGTACCCTACTACATGTCCGGCTTTTTTGAGAGCAATGATGATTCGCTCTTTTTGATTGGGTTCGATTTCGGCGAAGACATCCACACCCCCCACCTTTTTAAGAAGTGCGGCATCGCTCAGATGACTAAGATCCGGTCCCGTAAGTATTTTATTATTCTTCAATCCTATCTGGTGACTGATGTTGGCAGCGACGAGGTGATTGTCGCCCGTTATTATCTTTAGCGCAACGCCGAGGTTCTTTAAGCTGGTGACCGTCTCGATGATATTGGGCTTGGGCGGATCAAAAAGAACGAGGAATCCTGAAAACGTCATGTACGCTTCATGGTCTTTGGCGATGCGTGACTCCGTACCCATATTCCTGTAAGCAACGCCCAGCGTGCGAAGGCCCTTGCTACTGAATTCCTCAAAGTGCTGCTGGATTCGGTCCCGCACCGTGGCGATGTCGGCGATGGTTCCATCTCCGGTTTCCACCGTTGAACAGACAGCAAGTACATTCAGCAACGCGCCTTTGGTCACCATCAGATGCGTGTTATCATGTGAAACCAGTATACTCAATCGCTTGCGAAGAAAATCATATGGAATTTCGTCCTGTTTTTGGTAGCCTGACAGATCAATTTTGCGGTAGTTACGGATAGCTTCATCTATAGGGTTTGTAAAGCCTGTTTCGTAAAAAGCATTAATATAAGCTTGAAGAAGGACTTTATCGCTTGGAGCGCTATCCACATCAAGGGCGGATTGGAGCTGTACGGTCCCTTCAGTCAATGTACCGGTTTTATCGGAGCAGATCACGTTCATACTGCCGAAGTTTTCAATTGAAGATAGGCGCTTGACGATAACCTGTTTTTGAGCCATACGTTTGGCGCCATGGGAAAGGTTAATACTGATAATTGCCGGCAGTAATTGCGGGGTCAGTCCAACAGCAAGTGCTAAAGAGAATAAAAATGAGTCCAGGACCGGACGCGCCAGATAGACGTTGATGGCAAAAATGGTGACCACAAGCACCAGCGTGACTTCCATAAGAAAGTAGCCGAATTTACGGATGCCACGCTCAAATTCCGTTTCCTGAGGCCTGAGTTTTAGCCGCTCGGATACTTTTCCGAACTCGGTATCCCTGCCGGTGCGCACGATCAGTGCTGTTGCGCTGCCACTCACCACATGAGTCCCCATCCAAAGTGCATTTGTCCGCTGGCCCAGCATTGTCTCTGCCGGCAACACTGCCGCTACTTTTTCCACAGGGAAAGTTTCACCCGTTAGCATGGCTTCATCTACGAAAAGATCTTTAGATTCCTGAACCAACCCGTCACCTGGAACAATATCGCCGGCATTCAGGATGACGATATCGCCCGGCACAATCTCTTCGACAGGAATTTCAATCGAGTTTCCATCACGCAGCACCTCCGCTTTAATCTGTACAATTGAAAGTAGTTTCTCCACAGCGTTCGAAGCGCCGCGCTCCTGCCAAAATCCGAGCAAGCCGCTTATAATGACGATTGAAAGAATGATAATTGCATCAGCCGGATCGTGTAGAAAAAATGATAACCCTGTTGCGAAGAAAAGAATTAGGATAATAGGACTTTTGAATTGGGATACCAGAAGAGTTAACACATTCGAGCGCTTTTGGGGTTTAAGTCGATTAGCGCCATAGAGTGCGAGCCGCTTTTTGGCTTCATTGCCAGTCAATCCTTGTTTTGCCGATTCAAGTATCTTGAGCATATCAGTCACCGAGATGCTCCAAAATGCAGGAGGGAGTTGGTTCATCCTGATCTTCCTTTTTTAGAAATGTCGCTTAACGTTTTGTGGCTAAAAGGCGGCTAGGAGTGAAGCGCCTGCTATACCATCCGCTAAGACAACACGAAATTATGAAATCCTTTTATATCCGTAATGGAATCCAGCTGACTTTTATGTGCTGTAAGGCACTGACGATTAATCGGTCATTATTTGCAAACTTCATTTCCCCTGTTTATTTCAAAGGTTTGGCTATCTTCATTATTGATTCTCAGTATTTTTCTTTTTCAAAATAGGTCCACTATATTTTTCTACTCCGTCTAACCAATGAATAAGATTGAGTGTAAATTGTGCATTTTGTGGAGCATATTCTGAATTGAAACCTACTTTCACATTACTATTGCAATTTGAGCAGTAAACATAGCTGCTTCGCCAAATACGGCTACTTTTCCATTGCCAAATTTTAGTAATGCACCTTGTTGAAAACCATCAAGATTTTGCGTTGGAGTATTATTATTGAAACGCCAGGCGGTGTCAAGTTGCAGTGAATGGTGTTCATCGGAGAAACTTAGAACAATGATTGAACCTTCAGGTGCTATATACGCTGAACCTGTAAAAGTAGCTACTGTATCAATTTTCTCATAGTCTTTTACTCCTCTTGTAACAGGGGAATTTTGCAATGTTCCATTTTCAAAAGAAAAGAGGGAGGGTGACCAGGTGAGATGGAGGATACATTTCGTAAAGAGTCAGTTCATGCTTTTTTTTCAGATTCATTCTTAAATATATTTGATAATGATGTCCACCGTAGAGTAGTGTCTGTATTATTTTTTCTTTATCTCTTCTACCATCCCTGTCGAAATGGTCGCAAATTTTTTCCATTTATCTTTATGTGCAAACGGAATTTGCACCCACTCTTTCATTGTTTTGCCTTCTATAGGTTCAAAAAGCTGAGAACCATCTAAACTCATTGCTTCCGTCAATGATTGTCCATTGAGTTTTACAACGATATGATCTTTCCAGAACATTGCGGCTGATTTTTCGTTCGGTGTTTTCATACACAATGCACCAAACATCTTTCCTGCTTTTACTTCAGGAATTTCTTTGGTAAGCTGGTTGAAATATGCTTCTGCCTCTGTCATAATTTTTTTATCTTCATGTGCGATTGAGCTAAACCCAGTGCCGGGATTTTAGGGATCGCGCCGGTGATCAAGGGGCTGCGAATCATTAGGTTAAGGTAGTTCTGTTCCCGTTGAAGCATTATAGATTTTATACCATTGCTCCAAACTCATGTCAATATTTAGTGCTTCTACAGCATGTTTTATACGTTCAATTTTGCTGGTTCCAACAATTGGGATAATTGATGCAGGGTGATTTAATAACCAACTATAAATAATTTCATCTATCGTATTGACATTTAACTCTTCAGCAACTTCTAATAGTATACGATGTATTCTTTGTCCTTTTTCTTCTTGCGGATTAATGAGTTTACCATCAGCCAAAGGAGACCATGCCATAGGTTTTATTTTTTCTTTTAGAAAATATGCGATGTTTCCATTTTCAAAATGTTCTAAACAGTAAGGAGATATTTCAACCTGATTGGTTACGAGGTTTTCATCAGTATAAGAATCCAGCATTTCAAACTGCAGTGAGTTGAAATTAGAAACGCCAAAATGTAATACTTTTCCATTTTTTTTCAAATAAGAGAAAGCCTTGGCAACTTCTTCAGGATTAAAAAATGGAGCAGGACGATGAAGTAAGAGTAAATCTATATAATCAGTTCTGAAATTTTTTAAAGAATTGTCAACGGAAGAAACAATATGATCAAAACTATAATCGTAATACTTTACTTTTCGGGCAGGAAACTTTTCTGATATCAATTTAATACCACACTTGGTAATTATTTTGATGTCTTTACGAAGGCCTTTTTTCAGTTGTATAGCATTTCCAAATATTTTTTCACAACTGTAATCTCCATAGATATCTGCATGATCAAATGTAGTTACACCTAATTCAATTGTTTGCTCGGTTAATTTTAATAATTCCTGATTTGACATTTTCCAATCAGCTAATCTCCAATGTCCATGAACTATTCGTGAAAATTCCAAATCTTTCGTAAGTTTTATTTTATTCATTCTCATAGTTTATTTTGATTAAATAGTGGTAACGGTACACCGTTATTTTCCGGTACCGGTTTCGAGGCGTTCCCGTATACCGAGAGCTAAAGTATGAAAAAGTAGCGAACTGCGCTCTAATGCTGTACCGTAATCTGAATTGAAATCCATCGTTTCTATAATTTTTCATCAAAATTACTTTCAAGGAAAAAGGAATTTCATATCTTCATGCCGCTTTAAATCACCAATTTTGCCTGATGTTTCATCTTTATATCACCCTGGCCTATATCATCCCTAATATTTATGTCTTTTTCCGCATAAAGGATCTCTTCATCAGCAAGGGTTACAGACTCTGGTATATTCTTGTTTACCTGCTGATAGCCGCCATTTATCCCCTTATCGAAAGATACTCTGACCGGGATATGAATTTACTTATACAGGTACTGTCCACTGTCTCAGGCTACATCCTGCCATTCTATCTATATCTCTTCCTGTCTGTTCTCCTGTTCGACCTGTTTCTTTTGCTTAATCTCCTGGTCAGGATCATCCCTTCCGATACAAGGAAAAGTCTTTCATTCAGGTTATATACGCTTTCCGCAATGATCATTTTATCGGTTGCCGTGGTGGTTGCCGGTGCCATCAACCTGAATACCATCCGCGTATCAAAATACCGGGTGGAGGTTCCATGGAGGCATGCCAGTATTGATCACCTTCGGATTGCATTCGTGGCCGACTTCCATATACAGCAAAATACCCGCCTGCGTTTTATTGAACAGTTCGTGAGGAAGGTCAATGCCCTGCAGCCCGATCTCATATTGTATGGTGGCGACATGGTGGAAGGTGACAGGGAAAATGAGACCACCGAAACTATTGAATCATCCATGAGGAACATTCATGCAAAATATGGGGCATTTGGCGTTCCGGGGAATCATGAGTTCTATGGAGGGCAGGAACAAGGAAGCTTTTTCCGAAAGGCAGGAATAACCCCTCTTTGCGATACGATAGTAAGGATTGGCAATTCTTTTTATTTAGCAGGAAGATATGATCAGCACTTCGGGCAACGTAAAACCGTAAACGAAATTTTGGGAAGTGACTCCTCTGATCTGCCGATAATCCTCATGGATCATCGTCCCACCGAACTGCAGGAAGTAAGCCGCACAGCGGTGGATGTGCAGTTTTCAGGACACACCCATAACGGACAGATGTTTCCCATCAACCTGATTACACGCAGTGTTTACGAACTGAGTTGGGGATATAAGAAAATAAGAAATACTCATTTCTTTGTGACCAGTGGCCTGCGCTTATGGGGACCCCCAGTTAAAACAGTCGGAAAATCAGAGATCATGCTGGTCGATATTCATTTCGAATAACTTCATAACTTAATAAATTCCCCATAACTACAGAAGCCCCCTGCTTGCCGGGTAGATTCTGTTACCACCCGTTTTTATACAAGCTTAGTCATAATGAAATCTACATTTAGCTATATGTATTTCATCGTCTTTAACCTGGTAAATCAATCGGTGTTCGCCAGCAATTCTGCGAGACCAGAATCCTTTATTCTTATATTTCAATGGTTCAGGTTTTCCAATTCCTGAAAATGGGGTACGTGAGATGTCTTTTAACAAATCATTTATTTTAGACTCATCTTTAACAGTTGAATTTTGTATATCATTCATTAGTAACAAAATAAGAGCTTCAAAATTTCTTTTGGCACCACAAATATAGCTTATGTATATATAATTTCATTCTATTCTTATTGTTGGAGGCATTGCTACG
>JAPLDP010000034.1 GCA_026391695.1 Bacteroidota bacterium | reverse complement strand
TCACCAAAGTCCTCACCCGCATCCCGGATCAATCCATCCAACGCCTGGAGGAACTGCTTCCGCATAATCTGAAATAAAATCGCCCGGAAATAAAACTAATTTTGCATTACCGGTCAATATGCATCAGGCCGAAGGCTTACAGGTAATCTGATCCTTTATTCGAGTTTGTATTAATAAAAAGTGTATCAGAATAATCATTATTATAAAGTATTCCAATAAATTGAGTTGTATTCCATTTCTTAAAAATTATTTCCAGAAATAAATTATTATCTAATTGACCGCATAATATTGTTTCCCCACCAAAAAAGTAAAGTGAGTCATCCAAATAGAAAGTGCCATCACCTTTGTTTTTCATTATGGATATTCCGCCCCAGTGTGTTTGCCAATCGTAATTATGACCTGTAATAATATCCATATCCCCATCCAGGTCAATATCTGCAGCATAAACCGAGTAAGCAGCAATGGGGATAGTGTATTGGCTTCGGGGATTGTCAGCAGTATAAGCTAATAGGCATGGAAGCATAATGAGACAGAACCTGATTTTTGTCCTTTGTCTGCCTATTCGTTTTTTTATAGTTGCAATAATCATGGCTTAGTTCTGTATTTCCTTTAACGATAGCTCTATAAGTATTTTCTTACTTTATAACAGTTAATTTATCTGTTTCATTTATAAATTTACCTTTCAGGTTTAATATATATATATCCGGATCTAATATTCCGGTTCTTATGCAATATTTATATTCTCCCGGATTTTGTTTACCAATTACTTTGTCATATACTTTCTGCCCGTTACAATTATAAATAACGATTTCTATCACATCTGGATTTGACAGGATATATTTAATATTAATATTATTATTGGCCGGATTGGGATAAATGAATATGGATTTGCGATTAATATCAAATTCTTTATTTTCTTCTTTTATAGCATTAGAGGCAGTATCCGTGAATTTTAAAAGATGATTTTTAGAACCCCATATATACCCTGTATTTCCGAAAAACTGGATATCGAACAATCCCATATCTGCATTTTCAACTATCTGAAATACTTCAAAGGTAGCCCCGGTATCCGTGCTGCGATAGATAATACCAGGAACACCTGTAACCCATATAACAGAATCGTTTTGAAAACAAATAGCCTCTGCAAACTGTTGCATCTCCAAATCCCATGCTTCATAGAAATGGGTAATCGTATTAAAATTATCATTGGTAATATAGACAAAACTATAAAAGGCATTCCTACCGACAGCCCCCCCGACTGATGGGGTGGTAAAGTAAATATCGAATACATCCGGAGGGTCCGGTTGAATGCCTATATCCCATGTTTCTCCTCCATCAACAGTATATAAGCTCATTCCTGCATCAAATTCATAGGAGCAGGCTGCCCAACCATGGATGGTGTCGATGAAATAAAATGAATTGACCCTTAGCCAATCAGAATAGATGCCATGCGATTCATAATCTGGCACTGTTGTTTTATGCCAGGTTAAACCACCATCAACAGTCTTATAAATGATGCATTCATGGGTGGAGGTATCCTGGCCATTACAGAAACCCATTTCTTTATTGACAAAATAAAAAGCTGATGTTGCCTGAACACTGTTTTCATTTGAACCCATGAGTGTTGTATCGGTAATATTCTCCCAGTTTCTTCCTCCGTTTAATGTCCGCATAAAAAAATTATTACCAGGCTTTGTTGTTGCCCAGCCATTCAGACTATCGACAAATTGAAAATATAAAAAGTAGTGTGTTGTGTCTTCAAGTGTATAAATAGGTTCAAATGTTATAGCGCCATTATATGTATGATACAATGTATGGGCTAAATTCAGCGAAGTTTGTTTTATCCATCCTTCATGGGCAGAAATAAAACTTCCATTAATGAATGAGTATTCATATGTAAAAGGTGAGCAATTTACCCATTGCTGAGCTGAGGAAAAAAAGCCTGATAATGATAAAAGAAACATCAAACAGCCAGAATAATGTATTTATTTTTATATGACTATCGGTTAACATTAACAAAATTTTTATAATTATAAGAAACGCAGGCAATTAACAATCTGTCAAATAGTTTCTCTCCAAAATACCTACGATTCACCTTATAGCAGAATTCATCAATGTAATCCTGGAAGTATTTCTTTGATATCATATGATGTACTCCAAGTAAATTTCGTTTGGCATTACTTACCATTGTATGCACCCAAGGCAATACTTTCCCGGCTTGTTTAGGCTGGACGATTTGAGCATTGTGAACCCAAACATGATCTGACAAACCGTTGTAACTTCGATAGTTATCAGTATTCACTATTGAATCGCTATCGATACAGTTCTCCACGGTTTGTTCTACAGTATCCGCTTTCATATCCTCAACAACTACCATTCTTACATACCTAAATTTCGTGGGCTTTTTATGTTTTCCCGGTTTTGTTGCCGGATGAATGGTGGAGGCCATGACCATGACTTTGGTTTGCCGCTGGCTGCCTCTACCTCTCTTTAGCTTCTCTCCTTTTTTGTCGGATTCTTTCTCTGTATCAACACTTTCAAAGAATCCTTCATCTAATTCTACAACCTTATCGAGTTTATATTGTTGGTCCCTTATCCCCATTGTTTTTCTCAACTTCTGCAACATAAACCACACGGGTTCATAGTATTTGTGCCCTAACTGCCTTTGAAGCTCTAAAGCTGAAAAGGTTTTCTTTGTCCCTGTCAACAAATGCATCGCTATAAACCAATACCTGTAGGGCAGTTTACTGGCTTGCATTACAGTCCCGCTGCGCAGAGTTGTCCTTGTTTTGCAAAATTTACATTGGTATTGCCATATGGTGCCAAGCCAATAGTGATCTTTGCTGCCACATTTTCGGCATACTACTCCTTCCTGGTCTCGTATTTCCTTAAACCTTAGTTTACAAGTGGTTTCGTCAGGAAATTGATAGATAAAATTGATTAAATTCACGTCAAAAGTTTTTCCCTTAATATACAACTTTTTATTTATCTTTACCGATACTCATAATGTATTTTTATCCTTAAAAGTCCTTGACACAACTTGTTTAAACCTTTGTTATCATTCATTAACCTTCTGATTTTATTCATGTAAAAACGTTATTAGCTGGCTTTTTAATCAGGTTTGAAACAACTTATATAATAGACAGCATATCTTTTACTCGTGTGTGACTATGTTCTGTGATTTATATACTTTTGTTCTATCCGGATAAAATTAGTTCATTAAATAAATCCAGTACCTGATATTTCTGTAGAAGTATTGTAATTCGTACAATACGATTGGATAAGACAACTTTTCTCAGATAAGATTTGGGTACCACGAATATAGTACATATACCATTGAAATGCAACTTTATCAATGTTTTATTCAAAAAAATTATGAACAAAATAAAAAAATAGGACTGCTATATGTTATGAGTTGCAAAATGATTATTGACGTCAATCCTTTCAAGATGCGATGGATCGATCTTTTGTGTGCTTTTATGACCGTTTTCATCATCAGCCTGGGGGCCGCATTGTTGAATGAGCATTTCAAAAAGATTTTTTACGTCAGTATCAATACCAATTTCAAACTTACTGACGGTCATTGTGTTGTTATCTTCGGCAGCATCTGGAACATGTTGGTTGTCGCCACCCGGGCACCACATGGGATGACTAATTGGATAATCCTTAACAATTCATTTTTTCAAACTTCCAGGATTTGTCTCCGATGAGATGTCATCCCTTCTTTTTTATAATTTTGCCACTTTACTGAAGAAAATACTATTTTTGCATTGTTATTTAATTAACAGACTATTACAAAATCCAGATAAATAGATGATCACAAACAATTTTATCAAACGGCACAACGGACCACGACCCGAAGAAGCAGAACGGATGCTTAAAAAAATCGGAGCTTCATCTATGGATGAACTCATCGATATGACTGTACCACAGACCATTCGTACCCAGTTTCCCCTGAACCTTCCCAAGGGGATGAATGAGTATCAATATTTGAATCATCTGAAAGAAATCGGTGCAAAGAATAAATTATTCAAATCATTTATCGGGCTTGGATATTACAACACCGTAACACCGGGAGTTATTAAAAGAAACATCCTCGAGAATCCGGGCTGGTATACATCCTATACGCCATACCAGGCTGAAATCTCCCAGGGTCGTTTGGAAGCCTTGCTGGTGTTTCAGACCATGATCTCCGACATGACCGGCATGCCGGTATCAAATTGTTCCCTTCTGGATGAGGGCACGTCGGCAGCCGAAGCAATGATCATGGCTTACAATGCCCGCTCCAGGGATGCTGTGAAACGTAATGTCAATAAATTCTTCGTGTCAAATGAATTGTTTCCACAAACAATTGATGTATTAAAAACCCGTTCGGGGCCTTTGGGAATTGAACTTATTTTTGGCGACCACAGGCATGTTGAATTCAATGAGGCATTTTTTGGTGCTATTGTGCAATATCCTTCTGAAAGGGGTAATGTTCATAATTACAGCACATTTGTTGAACATGCGCACCAGGCCGGCGCACTGGTCATTGTTGCAGCGGATATTCTAAGTCTCGCGCTGCTGAAACCACCGGCAGAATGGAACGCCGATATTGTCGTCGGCTCGGCACAGCGGTTTGGAGTGCCATTGGGCTATGGCGGCCCTCATGCAGGATTTCTTGCAGCAAAGGAAGACTTCAAACGTTATATGCCCGGCAGGATCATCGGTATATCTGTCGACGTCAAAGGGAATAAAGCCCTCCGCATGGCCTTGCAGACACGCGAGCAGCACATTAAAAGAGAAAGGGCTACATCCAACATCTGCACCGCACAGGCACTCCTGGCATCCATGGCTGGCATGTATGCCGTGTATCATGGCCCTGATGGCATCCGCGAAATTGCAGAGCATATTCATTTACTTACCGGCATCCTCGCAGCAGAAATAACAAAATATGGATATAAAAACCTGAATGACTCCTTTTTCGACACATTGGAAATTGAAGCTCCGGCCAACTCTTCTATTGAAAAAATCAGGTCACTCGCCCTTGAAGCCGGAATGAACTTCCGCTATATTGACAATTCCCGTTTCGCCATCAGCCTTGATGAAACCACAGAGTCCGATGATATAAACAGGATATTGAATATTCTGGCAGGAGCGAACCATATACCTTATAATCCTATTGACACAATAATTGAAAATTATAAGAAAATAAATAACATACCCGAGAACCTGGTCCGCACCAGTGAGTACCTGACACACCCGGTGTTCAATTCCTATCATTCCGAGACGGAGATGATGCGTTATCTGAAGAAGCTGGAAAACAAGGACATGGCGTTAAACCGGACGATGATACCATTAGGTTCATGTACGATGAAACTGAATGCTGCTGCCGCGATGTTTTACCTGAGCTGGCCGGAGTTTGGCGATATCCATCCTTTTGTGCCTGAAAACCAGGCTCAGGGGTATCTCTGGCTGATCAGGGAGATGGAAAAGATTTTCTGTGAGATAACAGGATTTAAAGCCATGTCATTTCAACCAAATTCAGGTGCAGCAGGTGAATATACAGGTCTGATGGTCATCAGGGCTTACCACCGCAGCCGTGGTGAAGGTCACCGCAAGGTATGCCTGATACCCTCATCGGCACATGGAACAAATCCCGCCAGCGCTCACATGGCAGGTATGGATATCATCGTCGTCAAATGTGCTGAAAACGGAAATATTGACACCCAGGACTTGATAGAGAAAACAGGACAGCACAAGCATGACCTTGCAGCACTCATGGTGACCTATCCTTCCACGCATGGAATTTTTGAAGAGAACATTCCTGACATCATCAGAATTGTCCATGAAAACGGAGGCCAGGTTTATATGGATGGTGCGAATATGAATGCCCAGGTAGGGCTTACAAATCCCGCCATTATTGGTGCTGACGTATGCCATCTGAACCTGCATAAGACTTTTGGCATTCCTCACGGTGGTGGTGGTCCGGGAGTCGGGCCGATAGGTGTTGCAGAACATCTCGTCGACTTTCTTCCCTCACATTCCATCATTCCCACGGGCGAAAGGAAAGGCATTACTGCCGTTGCATCAGCGCCATACGGCAGCGCCTCAGTGCTGCCCATTTCGTATGGATATGTCAAGCTGCTTGGTGCCGAAGGGCTTGTTGAAGCGACCAAATATGCCATCCTCAATGCAAACTATCTTCTTTTCTGCCTAAAGGATCACTATAAAATCCTATATACCGGGAAAAACGGCACCTGTGCTCATGAAATGATCCTCGACTGTAATGAGTTCAGCCGGAGTGCAGGTATAGAGGTCATCTCTATTGCAAAGCGCCTGATGGATTTTGGTTTTCATGCCCCAACAGTGGCTTTCCCTGTTCATGGCACCCTGATGGTTGAACCTACTGAAAGCGAACCGCTGTCGGAACTTGACCGGTTTGTTGAGGCGATGATAACCATCAGGCAAGAGATTCAGGAAATCATTGATGGCAGGGCAGATAAAGATAACAATGTGCTGAAAAATGCACCACACACGCAGGAAATGGTGATGGCCGATGAATGGAACTACCCGTATTCGCGACAGAAAGCAGCTTTTCCGGTGCCCACTGATGATAAATTCTGGCCGCCTATAACACGTATCGATGATGCTTTTGGTGATCGCAACCTGGTGTGTAAATGTTAACCAATGATCAAGGATCAAGGATCAATAATCAATGATCAGGTTCTTAGATAGGAGGCGCCATTCATATCGACTATACAACCGCTCATATATTCGGTGCCATCTGATGCCAGGAAAACGATGGTCCGGGCTATCTCGTCAGGACGGGCTATCCGTTTCATTGGACTCTGGTTGATTATGGCCGCACGTGACTTATTTGTCATGGCATGGGCTGTCATATCGGTTTCAACCCACCCGGGAGCAACAGTATACACATAGACTTTGTGCGGTGCCAATGCCTTGGCCATAGACTGGCCCAGTGCATTCACTCCGGCTTTACTGGCGCCATAAGGCCAGGCGTCGGGTTCGCCCCTGAAGGCACCCCTCGATGAAATATTTATAATTTTCCCGCCACCATTAGTGATCATGTGTTTTGCCACAAGGAATGAAAGATGGGCAACTCCGTTGAGGTTGGTTTTAATAGTCCGCTCCCAGAAATCACAAAATCCTTCAAAATCCAGAGCTATGACCAGCTTCTCTTCAAAAATTGCGGCATTGTTAACGAGGATATCGATATGACCCATCCGGTAGATCACGGCTTCAACAAGATTCTTCAATGATCCGGGATCGGATTGATCTCCCTGGATTACCATATGACCCTGACCTGGTAGATTGGAAAAGACCTCCTCAGCGGCTTCCTTGTTTTTTCTATAATGTACCACCACCTTTGCCCCTGATGCCGCACACTGCAATGCAGTGGCTCTTCCGATACCGCGTGAAGACCCAGTGATAAGGGCAACTTTATTTGTCAAATCAATATGCATGACGGTTTTATTTATAGATACAAACTTAATCGAAAAAACACCTTCCCGTTCACTTTTCCCGTCATTTATTCCTCAGTACGATAGTGAACACAAACAATCTCATAAATGGACAATATCTTCTTTTGCCTCATTCCTACGGGATAAATAAATTATTTATTATCAATAGCATAACAGCATGGCACAGGTTTTGTCTTTGACCTACCCTTTGCCAAAAGTCATGGAGCATTTTCATTTTTCAATACTTCTTGAAAAAATTCATTCTACATTATCAAATCGACAACTATTCCTTAACTATTAAATCTATTGCTATGAAAAGAAATATTTTGCAATTCAACGTCAGTATTGCAGCATCACTTATTTTTTGCATTCTCTTGCAAAACACTTTATATGCTCAACCATTTCAGGATAAACGACCAGATAATCTGAAAGATATCATGTATTCTCAGACCGCTTTTTTTGCTAATAATTCCGGCATATCTGCCGACCCGTTTATTGTAGATGCTATCAGTCATATCAATGCTGACAGCATAAAAGCGACGATTCAAAGCCTGCAGGATTTCGGATCGCGGTTTTTAATGCTCGACAACCGGAAGGATATCGCTGATTGGCTTGTCCGGAAGTTTATAGGTTATGGTTATACAGATGTAAAAATTGACTCATTCCTATGTTATATAAACTGGGGTGGCACTTTTGTGGATACGAATATGCAGTATAATGTCATTTGCACGTTACCGGGGCAAAGTGCACCTTCTGAAGAGTACCATATAGGAGGACATTATGATTCTTTCTGTAATATAGATCCATATACGTACGCACCGGGGGCAAACGACAATGGCAGTGCCATAGCTGCTTCATTCGAAATTGCCAGGATAATGAAACTGCTCGACTACCAGCCCGAATCCACCATTAAGTTTACGCTCTTTGCGGCAGAGGAACTGGGATTATTTGGCTCTCGTTCCCTGGCACAACGACTGTATGAAAATGGCACGGATCTCCGGTTATATTTCAACTTTGATATGATTTCGAATGATCCGGATAGCCTCAATGAGATTACACTTTACAGCTATCCCGGTGTTGAATGGGCAACGTATCTTGCCGACGATAACTTCCAAGAGTATACCGATTTGGTGAGTTACATTAATCCCGAAGGCAGTTCTGGTTCTGATGCCTTCTCTTACTGGATCTGGGGATTCCCGACGACCTATGTCGAAGAAAGAGACTTTAGCCCAAACTGGCACTTACCTTCAGATATTGTGGGTAATTGCAATACTGAATATTGTGCTGAAATCACCAGGGGCGCCTGTGCCTTGCTCATGGAGGAACAGATACTTCCATATCCGCAGAGGGTGTTTGCCACATCTTCAGAACAGGGTGTCACCATATCCTGGCAGACCACACAAAATCCTAATGTGGCAGGACATAACATTTACCGCTCTGAAGTGCAGGGAACAGGATATGAAAAAATAAACGGTGCGCTGGTCACAGGATCATCTTATCTTGACGAGACCACCATAGCCGGAGTTAACTATTATTATATCGCGAAAACAGTCAATACTGCTCAGGAGGAGAGCCTGTCATCGTCGGAAGTCAATGGAACACGCTTTGCTTTTTCCGATACGCTGCTTGTCATCAATACCCTTCCAGGGATCAGCACTACGCCAGATAGCATCTTCCAGTTCTATGACTATATCCTCGAAGATATACCTTATCATTGGCAAGATATTAATCTTGAACAAGCTCTCACGCTGGGGGATTTGGCTCGGCACCGGAATGTCCTGTGGCTGGCAAATTCCTCTTATGCAACAAACATGCGTCCATCCTATCCTGATATGATCAGTTACTTTCAAAATGGTGGGCATATGATGGTCAGCGCTTTTAATCCATGCAAGTTATTGGAAAACATCACCACCTATCCGCTTGTCTATCCCGAAGGCTCATTGATGTATGATTATTTTAAAATTGATTCGATCGACCGGAATATAACCAGCATGATGTTCCAGGCTTATCCTGTCAGCAGTGAATACGACACAATAAGGATTGATCCGGATAAATCGACAACACCGGCTTACCCGGGTCAGATATATAATGTTGATATTTTCCTGCCAGCTCCCGACGGCCAACTGATTTACCGGTTCGATTCATATTATCCGCCTGATTCGCCTTTGGGCAAATCACAGGATTATCCTGTTGGCATTGAATATATGGGTGAGGATTTCAAGACCCTGCTGCTGAGTTTCCCGCTGTATTATTTAGATACGATGGATGCCAAAGAATTCCTGCGTCTCGTGATGTTTGAAAAGTTTAACATCCCGACAGGAATTACCGAACCTGCTGAATATGTTGATGCCAATCCTCTGAAATGTTATCCAAATCCTTTGCAGGATATAGCTACCATTGAGTTTAATCTCGAAAATAGTGAAATTGTAAACCTGTCGGTTTATAACATGCAAGGCAGCCTTATTGAAGTGCTAATGAATGAAAAGGCAGATAAAGGGCAACACCGTTACAGTTTTTCTGCTGCTTTGCTACCTTCAGGTGTTTATCAGGTGGTATTGAAAACTGCGTCCTCTTTAAATTCCAGAAAAATAATAATATTCTGATAACCGGGGTGGTTTCTATGATTTAATGATTCTCACCCCTTCATTACTGGTTTTAGTTCTGATTACCTCAATAAAATGAGGATTAGAAGTGAATTCCTTTTCGAGAAGGAAAGCTATTTCATCAACTTTATTTTCCGGGCAAACAGCAAAGACGGATGAGCCGCCGCCACTGACGTTAAATCCGTAGGCTCCGGCGGACAGGGCTTTTTGTTTTATATCCTGGTAACCGGGTATGGCCGCGCTTCGCACAGGCTCGGCAATGTAATCCACGCTTACTGCTTTTCCAAATTCTTCAATATCACGGATATGAAGCGCATGAATGACTCTGGAACAGCGCGCCATCTGCTCCTTCAGCTTCTCCTGGCCAATTTCATACGTAATGAAACCTCTTGTCGTTCGCTGGCTTTTCATTATCACAGCCAGAATGACAGGGAATTCGGGGATATCCAGTTTCAGGACATCTATGGGATTATAGCTTTTAACCAGGATGAAACCTCCAAGTATCGCGGCAGCTACATTGTCGGCATGGGGTGAGCCGCCGGATGCCACCTCGCCCATACGGGCAATATCGATCATCTCATTGGGGCCAAGACCGAGGTTAAGTAACTTGTCCAAACCAAAAATGGACGCTGCGGCAGAGGCGCCTGTCGTACCCATTCCACAACCCGAAACCATATTTTTAATGATATTGATATGAATGCCCTGGTTCAGATTTTTTCTTTTCAGCAGCTCGAGAACAGCCAGTCCGGCAGTGTTATCTGCTGGTGATAACGGTATATTCTGGTTATCTCCGGTGATGGAAAGAGTGATATTATCCGAGTCATTCAACGTCAGAACAACTTCATCATGAGGTTCTCTCAGTGTCAGCGCAAAAATATCATAGCCCGGGCCGACATTGGCGCTTGTTGCCGGTGCACGGATGATGATCTCTTTCATATCAGATCCCTTTCCTTTAATATTGATGCGAGCACTCTGGTTTTTTCATTACTCAGTTGTGTGAGCGGCAGCCGAAGTGGTCCTGCGGGCAATCCCATCAGATTCAGAGCCATCTTGGCGCCCATGGGATTGGTTTCAAAACGCACAGCTTCAAAAAGCTCATAGTACCTGTGATGGATTTCCTGAGCTTCGCCGGTCTTTCCTGCCAGCGCCTTATCGACCATGTCCTTCATGGCTCCGGGGATCACATTTCCCGCCACTGTAAAGGTGCCACTGCCACCGGCAGTTACAAAGGTAAAAGCCGTTGTATCCTTGCCTGTAAAAACTTCGAAATCTTCGTCTTTAGTCAGATAAATGACCTTTGCCAAAAGGTCAATTTCCTTACTGCCATATTTAATGCCTGCAATGTTTGGATGTTTCGCCAGATGGGCAATAGTCTCGGGTGTCACATCAATGCCTGTACGGCCTTTTGATGTATGCAGCACAATCGGAACGGGTGACACATCGGCCAGTTTTTCATAAAATTTAATAAGGCCATCCATTTTAGGAAGGATAAAATAAGGAGCAAAAACAGCGATATAATCAGCGCCAAGGCCGGCGAACTCCTTTATTCTTTCCAGTCCTTTCCAGAGGCTCATCACGCATGTATCGGGGACAACCAGGCATTTGCCATGAGCATTATCAACGACAATTTTAAGCACCCTTAGCACCTCTTCATCGGTCATAAGTGTGTTTTCACCTGTCACTCCCAGTGGTGCAATACCGTGTATGTCGGCGTCCACCTGCCGCAGGACAAGCTTTTTGAGGCCGTCTTCGTCGACTGACATATCATTTTTAAAAGGGGTGACCAGTAATGTATATGCTCCTTTTAACATATTTTCAGGGAATTTGATTTGCGTTCCTGTGAGTATATTCTGTACTCCGCGATGGAAAGATTTTTTAACCACGGAGGAACACGGAGGTTTTCACAGAGGGACGCAGAAGTGAATAAAATAAATTTCAAACCAGGTTGTATTTTTTTAATATTTCATTTGTGGGTTCTCCGTAAGGAGTCCATCCACGAACCTTATAATATTTCTGAATGATATCATTAAAAAAGGCCTTATCAACATATTTATCCCGCATGAATCCGGCCAGCGATTTTTCGCTAAAAAAACGTTCAGGCATGATATCATCGGTATATTTCCTTCCATTGCGCAGGTTATAACGCCGGGCTAAGTGTGTAAGTTTTGTTCCTAAAGCAAGAAGATCGTCAGCCGAATAATCAAGTCCTGTAGCTGCATTGAGCAAAGGTGCCAGACGGTCTAATCCAAGGGGGACAAAGTCACAAATAATCAAGCTGTTCCTGACATTGACCGTATCGAGGCCATCGGCGATGGTGACAGGAATATCCTCAATGGTGAAGTCACTGCCCATTTCCTGCTCAGTACACCACAGCCTGGTGTGGCTGGCGAAATCGGCGACAGAGAGGGTGACTCCCATTGTGAGACATCCTTTAGGATTTACGCCTGATATCTCCATGCCAAAAACATTCATGGCAAATGCTGTGCTGCCTTTACCTATCTTTTTTGCCGCATCCCGTGTCCCATCTGCAAAGATGTCGCCGATACCTTGCCTGCCGGCCAGTTTTTCAATAAATACTCTTTGGTTCACTGCATCACCCCATTCCATGGACAAACCATCCCAGTCATCAATAAGTCCCTTTTCATAACATTCCATAGCGAAAGAACAGGTTACACCGGCACTGATGGTATCGAGTCCAAGGTCATTGCACACTTCATTTGCCCAAGCAACATCCTTAATATTTCCGACCATGCTGCCGGAGCCGAGGAATGCCGTGGTTTCATATTCAGGTCCTTCAATTTCATGGTTATCCCACCGGGCCCATTTGGAGCATCGTATCGAACAGTTAAAACAAGCTGTATCTTCCCAATTGAGTTCCTGGCGGGCTGCCTCGGAACTGACCTGTTCCAGGTGATCAAAGGTGACTTCCCTGAAATTTCGAACAGGCAGGAACTCATATTCCTGGCCGCTGCGCATGCATTTTATCGTGCCCTTGACTCTGCGGAATTTTACTCCAGAATGATTCAGGATATCTTTGACAAAGGCTTTATTGATCTCATTGAAAAGAGCTTCATTATAGTATTTGACAGGTGTTTTTCCGTCTGCCACAACTGCCTTAATATTTTTCGATCCCATCACAGCGCCGCTGCCTCCCCGGCCATACTGCCGGTGCTTGTCGACACCGATGCAGGCTATTTTGGAAAGTTTTTCACCCGCAGGGCCTATAGCTGCTACTCTGGGATTTATACCTTTATGCCGCCTGATCAGTTCATCATTTGTATAAAATATTCCTTTACCCCATAAGTCACGGGCATCAAGAATCTCCACCTTCTGGTCGGTGAGATAAATATAGACCGGTTGATCAGATTTACCTGTAATATAGAGGTAGTCAAAACCTGCCGCTTTGAGCCGGGGGCCAAAATTCCCACCGCAGTGGCTGTCGAGAAGAGAATTAGTTAACGGAGATTTCGTTATCAGAGAGGTCCGTGCGCTGGTCTGAACTTTGGAACCGGTAAATGGGCCATTAGTAAAGATGATGGGATTTTCCGGGGAAAAAGGGTCAGGATCAGGAGCATACTGTTCCATGAGAGCGAATCCCATGCCTTTTCCACCTATAAAGTTTTCTTTCAATGACTGATCAGTTTCCCTGATTTCCCACTTTTTAGTGGTGAGATCAACATAGAGGCATTTTCCAGTATAAGACATTATAGTTCTATCAGATAAATAACAAAAGCAGAGACGTTAACTTGGCGACCTTTGCGCAAAGAGTTATAATGGCATATCTTTATGAATTTCCAATACATCTGTGAGTATGGCGAAGCCTGTCTGAATTCTTCCTGCACCAGGTCCAACGATGGTGACGTCGCCAAGAAGGTCAGTGGTGAAGGTCAGTGCATTTGTTGCTCCCATCACTCCAGCCAGCGGATGAGATAGAGGTACCATTTCCGGAGCCACCGATCCGGCGACTTTTCCATCCTTCCTTTCAACAGAACCTATGAGTTTCCATCTGGCATTCTGTTTCCTGGCCTTATCAATGTCGCTGGCTGTGATTTTAGTTATGCCCTTGCATACCACTTCATCGATTTTCAGACTGGCTCCCATAACTACATTAGCAAGGATGGTGACCTTGGCTCTGGCATCATAGCCTTCCACATCGCCTGTTGGATCAGCCTCAGCATACCCCAGTTCCTGGGCTGTCTTCAGGACATGGGCATAGTCCAAGCCTTTTTCCATCTCAGTCAGGATATAGTTGGTTGTGCCATTCAGGATGCCTCTAATACAAGAGATCTCGCAGCCTGCCAGAGGTCCTGATGTCAGGTTGATAATTGGCGTACCGGCAACGACAGTGCCTTCGATCATGAATTTCACTTTATGCTCATTAGCCAGCTTTTTCATCTGTGGATAATACAAAGCTGCAGGTCCTTTATTGCTTGTGACAACATGTTTGCCCGATTTAAGGGCTTCGCGGCAATGATCCACAGCAGGTTTGCCGGTCTTCAGGTCTGTATAGGTCAATTCGCAAACGATATCGGCATTGCATTCCCTGATAAGAGTGAGGTTATCCCATTTTGTAAGATCTTTGCTGAATTTCTTTTTCATTTTGGCTTCGCCAATCATCCTTTTAATGTCAAGGCCACCAGGATTAAACACATTGCCATAGGCAAAGTCGGCCACTGCCACAACATCAAATTCAAAGTCATACTTCTTTTTCAGGTAAGCATTTTTGTTTAATAATATTTCACAAAATCCCTGTCCAACCGTTCCAAATCCAATAAGCGCAAGTTTATATTTCATGATTTATGGGTTTTCTTATCAATAATAGTTTTCTATTGCTCTATTGTTATAGTGTTATATTGTTTTATTGTTTTATTGTTTTATTGTTTTATTGTTATACTGTTATACTGTTTTATTGTTATACTGTTATACTGTTTTACTGCTGACTGCCGACTGCCGACTGCCGACTGCCGACTGCCGACTGCCTACTTTTAATCATTTTCTCTGCAACTTAGCTGACGAGGCGCCACCGGAGGAGAATTCCGGAAAGGAAAAGCTGACCTTTTTCCCGTCGAGGACTGACAGAGCCTGATCCAGGTCGGCGATAATATCGTTGGGATGCTCGGCGCCAACACAAAGGCGGATCAGATTAGGTGGGATATCAGCCAGCTTGCGGCCTTCTTCACCCTGCTGTAAGTGTGTTGATATGGAAGGTATTGTAGCTATTGATTTGATCCTTCCCAGGTCAGTAGCACGCCAAATGCGCTGAAAGGCATCGAAAACATCACGTGTCGCCTGGTGTTCTCCCTTTATTCTGAATGACATCAAATGACCATATCTGTTGACCTTTTGCCCATATTGTTCATCGTATTCTGAATCGACCAGTATCATATAACGTGATGCAAGCTCATGCAGAGGGTGGGATTCCAGGCCAAGATAATCAACCTGTTCAACATGTTTATGACCTTCCAGATAATGCGCCACGGTCATGGTGCTACGGCTGACCTGGTTCATGCGGGGACGGATTGTACGTATGTCATTTATAGCCATGACAGCGTTCATGGGTGAAATATTAGGGCCATTATCGCGGTTTGGTAAAAGTTTAAGATAACCGCAAAAATCCTTTTTCATCTCATCATTATCGATGTTTGTCACAATATGCTTGCGTGCGATGACGGCTCCACCAATCCCAAGGCCACTGGCACTCAATGACTTTGTGACAGATTGAATAACTATATCAGTTCCATAATTGATAGGGCGCATCAATGCAGGGGTCGCCACTGTTGAATCCACGATCATAGGTATGCCATAACGGTGTGCGAGTGCGACAACTTTTTCCAGGTCAAAAAAAGCCTGACCCGGATTGCTTGGCATCTCCCCATATAGGAACCGGGTATTTTCATCTATGAGTTTTTCCCATTCACTGATATCGTTGGAGTGGATGACTTTCCGCCACTGTATGTTTCTGTCCTTTTGTTTCCGCATGGCGAATTGCTGAAAAGTGCCGCCATAAACCTGGCAAGTAGCCACAAAATTGACAGGTGCAGAAGGCCGTCTGGGATCAGTCACCAGAAGAGGATCAATGGCACTTTGGATGGCTGCCATGCCGGAGGATGTCACCACACAAGAGGTCTCTGCATCGCCGCCATAACCTTCGAGAAGGGCCAGCACTCCCTCAAGATAATAAATACTTGGATTGGCAATACGGGAGTAACACCATGTCGGGATCTCATAACCCAGGGCAGCCTCCATCTCGTCAGCATCACGATAAGCCTGGGATGTAGACATATAAATCGGTTCAATGATCGATCCCTGGTTGAAATCCAGTGCCTCCTGCAAGGAGTAAATCCCATGCACTGCTATGGTATCAAACCGGCACTTTTTCATCTCTCTGATATACTCATCATGCCATACGGCTGACCTTCGTGCCGCATCGATATAGTATTGTTTTCCTCTGGGATCCATATGATTAGACTTTAAAAGATCATAAAATTCAGGACATAAAAATACAATAAAATTGCTATTCAAATTATAATTCTGAATTTACACAGGGGCAATTGTTTGAAGAGATATCTAAACACCTGATTTTTGGGAAATCACATCCACAATAATCTTAACAGATTTTAGTACTTTTGCACGGCAATTTAAATTAATACGGATTTATGAATTACGATATCATCATTATAGGCAGTGGCCCAGGTGGTTATGTAGCTGCTATCAGGGCGTCGCAGCTTGGGATGAAAACGGCTGTCATTGAGAATGCCGACCTTGGTGGTATATGCCTGAACTGGGGCTGCATCCCCACAAAGACACTTCTAAAGAGCGCTCAGGTGTACCAGTATATGGCGCATGCAGCTGATTACGGAATAAAATTATCAGGTGAGGTTTTACCCGACATGGAAGCCATGACAAACCGCAGCCGCGCCATAGCAGATGGAATGAGCAAGGGTATACAATTCCTATTCAAAAAAAACAAGATCGATCACATCAAAGGCTATGGCGTTGTCAAGCCCGGCAAAACAGTCGTAGTGACCGATGAAGTCGGGAATAAGACCGATTATAAGGCCAGCCATATCATCATTGCCACAGGCGCCCGATCAAAAGAATTACCCGGTCTGAAACAGGATGGGGAAAAAATCATCGGTTACCGTGAAGCCATGGTGCTAAAACAACAGCCCAAATCCATGATTGTTGTCGGTTCCGGTGCTATTGGCTCCGAGTTCGCCTATTTCTATAATGCCATAGGAACACAAGTGACATTGGTGGAATTTCTTCCTGAGATAGTACCCCTTGAAGATGAAGAGGTCTCAAAACAGCTATCACGGTCATTTAAGAAAGCCGGTATAAAGGTAATGACCTCCTCATCGGTCGAGTCGGTTGATACCACAGGTAAAACCTGCAAGGCCACCGTAAAGACAAAAAATGGTGAAGAGATCATCGAAGCCGACATCGTCCTGTCAGCGGTTGGCATTAAAACTAATATCGAAGGCATTGGTCTGGAAGAAACCGGAATAAAAACGGAAAAAGACAAGATCGTTGTTGATGAATACTACCGTACACCGATAGAAGGTTATTATGCTATCGGTGATGTTGTGCCTGGGCCGGCGTTTGCCCATGTGGCATCACATGAAGGAATCATCTGCGTGGAAAAAATTGCCGGCATGAATCCAGAACCCTTGGATTACGGCAACGTACCGGCATGCACTTACACCCAGCCCGAGATTGCTTCGGTCGGCATGACCGAAAAAGCTGCAAAGGATGCGGGCTATGATATTAAAGTCGGCAAGTTCCCATTGACAGCCTCCGGCAAGGCCAGCGCTTCCGGAGCCAAAGAAGGATTTGTGAAAGTCATCCTTGATGCCAAATATGGTGAATGGCTTGGTGCCCATCTTATCGGAGAAAACGTCACTGAGATGATTGCCGAGGTTGTAGTTGCACGCAAGCTTGAAACAACCGGGTATGAGATCATTACATCTATCCACCCTCACCCTACAATCTCGGAGGCAATAATGGAAGCGGTGGCAGCTGCTTACGGACAACCGATACACATATAATGTGACAATGTGTTAATTTGTCAATTTGAAAATTAAATTGGTATGAACCATAGAGTAAGCTTTAAACACAAATTCCGCAGCGAACTGCGGGGAATTTGACCAAAATACCTCACCCCCTTCACCCCCTCTCTTGGAGGAGAGGGGGACAGGGGGTGAGGCTAATTAACAATGAATTTGAAAGATTATTGAATATCTGGATAGCAAAGAACAATAGAATACTTGTAATTTGAAATTTGATGGAGATCATTAAATCAGATATCCCGGATGTATGGCTCATTAAACCTGATGTGTATCGTGACAACAGGGGCTATTTTTATGAATCCTACCATTTTGAGCGGTTTGCAGAAGCCGGCATGGATTATATGTTTGTGCAGGATAATGAATCCATGTCAAAGAAAGGGGTGCTGCGGGGATTACATTATCAGATCCCGCCCTTTGAGCAGGGCAAACTGGTCAGAGTGATTAAAGGAGCTGTGCTGGATGTTGCTGTTGATATCAGGCGGCATTCGCCATTTTATGGTAAATGGTGTTCGGCGGTTCTCACCGGAGAAAATAAATTCCTGTACTGGATACCGCCGGGATTTGCTCACGGATTCCTGACACTGGAAGATGATTCCATTTTTTCATATAAATGCACCACTGTATACAACCGGGATGCGGAAAGAAGTATCCGATGGGATGATCCAGACCTCAATATCAACTGGAATTTTCAGAATCCGGTCCTGGCAGAAAAAGATAACAACGCACCGCTATTCAAAGATATTCAAAGCCCGTTTATTATGCAATGATCAATGATCAGGGATCAATATGGGAAATTAATTTAATAATGATGCAGGCAGTTCGTTACAATTTATGATCAGATTTTCCTATGACTAAAACGATAATAAAAAAAATACTTTATTTCGGCTTCCCGGTTATGATCCTGCTGGCTGCTGGATTAATTTTTATTTTCTCACATCATGATGGCACATCGGACGTGGCTTACTGGAATGCTTTTACAAGGAATAACAGGATTTTATCGCCTCCTGTTCCTGATTCACTGGTTTTTGCCGGTGAACCGGTTCCTCTTGATCTTTTTTATGTGCGTGAAGCACTCGATCGAGAACTGATAGTCAACACCTACTGGCATTCCTCCACCCTATTCATGTTCAAGCGTGCACACCGCTATCTACCTGTCATCGAACCAATCCTTAAAAAGTATGGTATACCTGATGATTTTAAGTATGTTGCCATGATCGAAAGCGGCCTGCGTAATGTGATATCACCAACCGGGGCAACAGGATTCTGGCAGTTTCTCAGCACCACAGGCAATGAGTATGGTCTTGAAATCAACACTGAAGTAGATGAACGTTATCATATTGAGAAATCGACAGAAGCTGCGTGCAGGTATTTCCGTGATGCTTACAGTATATTTCAAAACTGGACTCTTGCTGCAGCTTCCTATAATGCCGGAATACAACAAATCAGTGAAATATTGGACAAACAAAAGGCGACGTCATATTACGATTTACTTTTAAGCGAAGAAACCAGCAGGTACATTTACAGAATTCTCGCCATAAAAAACATTTATTCCTATCCCACTCATTATGGATATTTCCTCCGCGTAAAAGATTTTTATCCGGCTATTCCGACTGATACTATGGCTATCAATAAACCGGTTGACGATTTGGCTCAATTTGCGAAAAAACAGAATATCAGTTACCTGGCATTAAAAGAATTAAATCCCTGGCTTAGGCAGAATTATTTAAAGAACAGGCAGAATAAAACTTATATCATTCATTTACCGAAAGATGGATTTCTGAACTACAGCAAATTACTGGAGAATAATGATTTTGAAGAGGATGCGATATTTGGAGATACACTGAAGGTGATTGATTTGATATAGTGCACCTCACGTTCCGGGAATATAAAAATTTATGCTACCAAGCGAACCATATTTGGAAATATACGGTGCCCGTGTGCATAATCTTCAGAACATTGACCTGAAGATACCGCGCAATAAGCTGGTGGTGATCACCGGATTAAGTGGCAGCGGAAAATCATCACTGGCATTTGACACCATTTATGCCGAGGGACAGCGCCGATACATGGAAACCTTCTCAGCCTATGCGAGGCAGTTCATTGGTGCTCTGGAAAGGCCCGATGTGGATATGATTACAGGATTAAGCCCTGTGATATCCATTGAACAAAAATCGACCAATAAAAATCCCCGCTCCACTGTAGGAACGATAACTGAAATTTATGATTTCCTCAGGTTGCTTTACGCCCGCATTGCCGACGCTTATTCCTATGTTACCGGGCTGAAGATGGTCCGGTATACGTCTGACCAGATCGTCAATCTCATTCTGGAACATTACAATGACCGTCATGTCATCATTCTCAGCCCCTTGGTGAAAGGCCGGAAGGGACATTACCGCGAGTTATTCGAACAGGTGCGGCGGCAGGGATTCCTGAAAGTCCGCATTGATGGCGAAATCAAGGAAATCACCTTCGGAATGCAGCTCGACAGGTACAAGATCCATGACATTGAAGTGGTCATTGACAGGATAATGGTCAGCGACAGCAACAAAAAGAGGATCATTGAGGCTATACACTTGGGTCTAAAATATGGTAAAGACAGCGTACTGGTCATGGATTCCGATACGCAGGTCACACAACCTTACAGCCGGCAGCTCATGTGCCCCGAATCAGGCATATCCTACAGCGAACCGGAACCCAATACCTTTTCATTCAATTCGCCTTATGGCGCTTGCCCTAACTGCAATGGACTGGGCGTCATTACCGAAATAGACATTGAAAAAATAATTCCCGATCCTTCTAAAAGCATTAAAAAAGGAGGTCTGGCACCTCTTGGAGAATATAAAAATAACTGGATCTATAAACAGATGGAATCCATCGGCGAAAAGTATGGATTCACCCTTGATACACCGATACAGGACATCCCGCAGCACTCTATGAATATTGTGCTTTATGGCTCTGATGAAGTCTTCAAAGTGAAAAATGAATATCTGGGCATCACATCAACCTATTCGCTTAGCTTTGAAGGTATAGCCAATTTTATCGCAAACCAATACGCCCATCTGGAAACAGAAGGATTAAGGAAGTGGGTCACCGGCTTCATGAACAAGATACCCTGCCCTGAATGTAATGGTCACAGGCTGAAAAAAGAATCCCTGCATTTCAAAATCGGTGAAAAAAACATCGCTGACCTGGCCAATATGGATATCATCAACCTCTATCACTGGTTTGATCACATCTTTGATCATTTGGATGAACGTAAATCCAGCATAGCGAGGGAGCTTGTGAGGGAACTCAGGACGAGGATCCAATTCCTGCTGGACGTCGGGCTGGATTACCTCACCCTGAACCGTTCTGCAAGGAGTTTGTCGGGAGGGGAATCGCAGAGGATACGACTGGCCACACAAATCGGGTCGCAGCTTGTCGGCGTTCTCTATATCCTTGATGAGCCCAGCATCGGCCTGCACCAGAGAGACAATCAGCGGCTCATCAGCGCTCTCAGGGATCTGAGGGACCTGGGCAACTCTATACTCGTGGTGGAACATGATAAAGAAACCATTCTTTCGGCTGATTATGTCGTTGACATAGGTCCGGGTGCAGGCAAACATGGCGGACGTATTGTAGCAACGGGGAATCCTTCCGAAATGAAAGATTGTGACTCAATCACATGCCACTACCTCAGCGGGAAAAAAGAAATAGCTATACCGACGAAAAGAAGAGAAAGCAATGGTCATTATCTCATCTTAAAAGGTGCCAGGGGCAACAACCTCAAGGACGTCACTCTGCGTTTGCCACTTGGAATACTTTCCTGTGTCACCGGCGTCTCAGGCAGCGGTAAATCCTCGCTGATCAACGAAACGTTGTACCCCATCCTGAGCAAGAAGTTTTACAGGTCGGATCTGAAGCCTTTACCCTATGGTTCCATTTCGGGTATGGAATACCTCGACAAGGTGATCGAGATCGATCAGTCGCCTATTGGCCGCACACCGCGATCAAATCCTGCAACATATACCGGAGTATTTGATGATATCCGGAAACTCTTTCACCAGCTTCCTGAGTCAAAAATAAGGGGTTATACACCCGGGAGGTTCTCATTCAATGTGAAGGGAGGCCGTTGCGAAACCTGTAAAGGCGCGGGGGTCAGGGTCATTGAAATGAATTTCCTGCCCGATGTGCAGGTGGTGTGCGAAACATGTAATGGCAAACGTTACAACCGCGAGACCCTGGAAGTAAGGTACAAGGGAAAATCCATCAACGACGTGCTCGACATGACCATTGACCAGTCAGTGGAATTCTTCAGTAATATCCCTTCGATCATTCAAAAAATAAAAACCCTCCACGATGTCGGTCTTGGCTATATATCCCTTGGACAGCCCTCTACAACACTTTCTGGGGGCGAAGCACAGCGGGTCAAGCTGGCTGCCGAGCTGTCAAAAAAAGATACCGGCCGCACAATGTATATTCTGGATGAACCCACTACAGGACTGCACTTTGAAGATGTCAAGGTACTGATGGATGTTCTTTTCCGTCTGGCCGATAAGGGCAACACCATCCTGATCATCGAACATAATATGGAGGTCATCAAAATGGCTGATTATATCATTGACATGGGACCTGAAGGCGGCGAACGGGGTGGATTTATCATTGCCGAGGGAACACCCGAAGAAATGAAAGATCATCCAACCAGCTATACAGCCAGATATATCAGGAAAATCTTGAACTGATCTGTTTTTCAGAATAATTTTATCTTTCAATTCATGAACCAAACATTACCAGCCCGGCTTATCCTGGAAGATGGAACGGTATATCACGGACGCTCCTTTGGTGCGTTATACTCTGCAGCGGGTGAAGTAGTTTTTAGCACCGCCATGACAGGGTATCCTGAGAGCCTCACAGATCCATCCTATAAGGGACAGATACTTGTCGCCACCTATCCGTTGATCGGAAATTATGGTGTTCCTGAATACGTATTACGAAACGGGCTGGCTGAAAATTTTGAGTCGGATAAAGTACAGGTCACCGGTCTCATCATTGCCGATTATTCTGATAAATACAGCCATTGGAATGCTTCTGCAAGCCTTTCGGAGTGGCTGACCCGCCAGGGTGTGCCAGCTATCGCAGGCATTGACACACGGGCTCTGACCAGGAAGATCAGAGAGAAAGGAGCCATGCCCGGAAAGATAATTATCGACAGGGATATTGACTTTTATGATCCCAACAAGGATAATCTTGTTGCCCAGGTATCTGCTTCCATAAAAACTGTGTATGGACAAGGATCAATAAGGATATTGCTGGTCGATTGCGGCACCAAGAATAATATCATCCGCTGTTTACTGAAGCGTGACGTCACGGTGATAAGGGTTCCCTGGGATTATGATCCGGCGGGAGAGGATTTTGATGGCGTTTTACTGTCGAATGGTCCGGGTGATCCGGCCCAGTGCACCAAAACCATCGAACACATCAGGAAGTTGTATGCTGCCGGCTATCCAATTTTCGGTATATGCCTCGGATCGCAGCTAATGGCCCTGGCCGCAGGGGCAAGGACCTATAAGCTGAAGTATGGGCACAGAAGCCATAACCAGCCGGTGATCCGGAATGGGACAAAACTGTGCTATATCACATCACAGAACCATGGTTATGCTGTTGAAACATCATCTCTTCCGGAGGAATGGGAATCTTCTTTTACCAACCTGAACGACGGCACATGCGAAGGTATTATACATCGCAGCATGCCTTGGATGGCGGTGCAGTTTCATCCTGAGGCTTCCGCCGGACCGGTAGATACTGAATTTCTTTTTGATGATTTTATCAGGCTGGTTAAACAAAGGAAAAATGGATGAAGGAATAAATAATGTCATAGTGCTGGGTTCCGGCGCACTGAAAATCGGCGAAGCGGGGGAATTTGATTATTCCGGCACCCAGGCTCTCAAGGCGCTGCGCGAGGAAGGCATTCGCACAGTCCTGATAAATCCAAACATCGCCACTGTCCAGACATCCGAGGGGCTGGCCGATAAGATCTATTTCCTTCCGGTCACACCTTTTTTTGTGGAAAAAGTCATCGCTAAGGAAAAGCCCGACAGCATCCTTCTCTCCTTTGGCGGACAGACAGCACTGAACTGCGGCATTGAACTATTCAAAAACGGCATTTTCGAAAAGTATAAAATGAAAGTCCTGGGCACATCGGTACAAGCTATAATTAACACCGAAGACCGTGAACTCTTTGCCCGGAAGCTTGGTGAGATTGACGTCAAAACGCCAAAGAGTGTCGCCGTAAAAAGTGTGCAGGGGGCTCTCACTGCTGCCAACCACCTCGGCTACCCGCTGATCATCAGGTCAGCTTATGCCCTGGGAGGCCTTGGAAGCGGTTTCTGTTCCGATGAAAAGGAACTTTTTGCCCTGGCTGAAAAGGCATTCTCATTCTCAAATCAGGTGCTAGTGGAAGAATCGCTCAAAGGATGGAAGGAGGTGGAATATGAGGTCGTCCGCGACTGTTATAATAATTGTATCACAGTGTGCAACATGGAGAACTTCGATCCTCTGGGTATACACACCGGTGAAAGCATTGTTGTGGCTCCATCACAAACGCTTACGAACCGCGAATACCATAAGCTACGTGAGCTCTCAATCCGCATCATACGGCATATTGGCATTGTGGGCGAATGCAATGTGCAGTTTGCTGTAGACCCGGAGTCGGAAGACTACAGGGTTATTGAAGTCAACGCACGCCTCTCCAGGTCGAGTGCCCTGGCATCAAAGGCCACAGGCTATCCCCTGGCTTTTGTCGCGGCTAAACTGGCACTTGGTTATGGATTATTTGAATTGAAAAATTCGATCACAAAAGAGACTTCAGCTTTCTTTGAGCCGGCACTCGACTATGTTGTTGTTAAGATACCCAGATGGGATCTTGATAAGTTCCGTGGTGTATCACGTGAAATAGGCTCCAGCATGAAAAGCGTCGGCGAGGTGATGGCTATCGGCAGGACTTTTGAAGAAGCTATCCAGAAAGGTCTGCGAATGATAGGCCAGGGTATGCATGGATTTGTCGGCAATAAAGATATTGAAGATATCTTCATCGACAGAGAGCTGGCTATACCCACCGACATGCGCATCTTTGTCATCGCCATGGCGCTTCATAAACAATACAGCATCGACCGGATATATGAACTGACCAAAATCGACCGCTGGTTCCTCGAAAAACTCAGGAACATTTTTGATATCAGAAATGAACTACTTGCATTCCATTCGCTCAGTGCTCTTCCGGATGACCTGCTTCTGACGGCAAAAAAAATGGGATTCTCGGATTTTCAGATCGCCAGATTTATTTTCAGAAGTGACAAAGATCATATCACTGATGACCTGTTGAAGATCAGGCAACACCGAAAGAAGAAAAAGATACTTCCATTTGTCAAACAGATCGACACCATGGCGGCAGAATATCCTGCACAGACTAATTACCTCTACCTCACCTATAACGGCAGCGAGCATGATGTTGAAGTTGACAAGACGAAGAGATCGGTTATCGTATTGGGATCAGGCGCATACCGTATTGGCAGCAGCGTGGAGTTCGACTGGTGTGGGGTAAATGCATTGAATACCCTTAAAAAGGAAGGTTACCAGTCGGTGATGATCAATTATAATCCTGAAACCGTCAGCACAGATTATGATATCTGTGACAGGTTATACTTTGAAGAGCTGACATTTGAACGTGTCATGGACATCATTGATTTCGAAATGCCCGAAGGTGTGATTGTTTCGACCGGGGGACAGATACCCAATAACCTGGCTATGCGGCTCCTGGAGCAGGAGGTGACAATACTCGGCACTTCGCCATTTTCCATTGACAGGGCTGAGAACCGTCATAAGTTTTCAGCCATGCTGGATGAGCTGTCGATCGACCAGCCCCGCTGGAAAGAGCTGTCGGTCATCGATGATGTGCATACATTCGCCAGGGAAGTGGGATTCCCGGTCATTGTGCGACCGTCCTATGTCCTGTCAGGTGCTGCAATGAATGTGGTGTCAAATAAGAATGAGCTCGATCATTATCTTGAACTGGCCACTGAAGTGTCGAAGCAATATCCGGTAGTCGTTTCGCAATTTATTGAAGAGGCCAAGGAGATCGAAATGGATGCCGTCGCCAAGGATGGAGAGATCATCTGCTATGCCATTTCGGAGCATGTAGAGTTTGCAGGTGTCCACTCCGGTGATGCAACGATGCTCTTCCCGCCACAAAAAATCTATGTCGAAACCGTAAGAAGAATTAAAAAAATATCACGTCAGATAGCAGAAACCCTTCAGATATCGGGTCCTTTCAATATTCAGTTCCTCGCCAAAGACAATGATGTCATGGTCATTGAATGTAATCTGAGGGCTTCCAGGAGCTTCCCGTTTATATCGAAAGTGTTGAAGACCAACTTCATTGATATAGCCACACGGATCATGCTCGGCAGACCTGTTGAAAAACCCGATAAATCGCTGTTTGACCTTGATTATGTCGGTGTCAAAGCGTCCCAGTTCTCTTTTGCACGTCTCCAGAAAGCTGACCCTGTGCTCGGAGTTGATATGGTATCAACAGGCGAAGTGGGATGCATCGGCGACAATTATTATGAAGCCATCCTGAAGTCGATGCTTTCGGTAGGATATACGATTCCGCAGCAGGCTGTTCTTTTCTCCAGTGGCCCAACCCGGTCAAAGATCGAACTGCTGGACAGCGCCCGCATGCTGGCTGAAAAGGGTTATCATATCTTTGCCACCGGCGGCACCCATGATTTCTTCACAAAAAACCATTTAGCCTCAACACTTCTTCACTGGCCTGATGAAGATAAAAAACCCAACACTTTGGATTATCTGAAGGCAAGGAAGATCGACCTGGTAATCAACATTCCGAAAAACCTCAGCAAGACAGAACTCGACAATGACTATCGGATTCGTCGTGCAGCGGTCGATTTCAATATTCCGCTCATCACCAATGCGCGGCTGGCCGGGGCATTTATTTATTCCTTCTGCAAGGTGGATTTGAAAGATTTATCCATCTCAAGCTGGGATGAATATTGAACAGTTCTGTGATTCCTCTGCGCCCTCTGCGATAAAATACAAAACCATCCCTCGCCTGGTCAGCTTCGATAAAAATATTGAATACATTTGCATTATAAATACCTTGCATTATGATTGACAAGAATAGTGATGATATTTATTTGACCAGTGAGGATCACATCAGGGAAGCTATCACGCCAAAGAACTGGAATGAGATCAAAACTACCGATGCGTGGTCGGTGTTTAAAGTCATGGCTGAGCTTGTCGACGGATTTGAGAATCTGGCTAAAATCGGCCCCTGTGTTTCGATTTTTGGTTCAGCAAGGGCAAAACCCACCAACAAATATTACCGCATGGCCGAGGAAATGGCTTACCTGCTGGTTAAGAAAGGCTTTGGCGTCATCACCGGCGGAGGCCCCGGCATCATGGAGGCTGCCAACAAGGGCGCTCATTTTGCGGGAGGTAAATCGGTCGGATTAAATATTGAACTGCCTTATGAGCAGGTACCCAATCCTTTTATCGACCCGGATAAATACCTTTCGTTCCATTATTTCTTTGTCCGTAAAGTCATGTTCATGAAATATGCACAGGGGTATATCGTTATGCCGGGAGGATATGGCACTCTGGATGAGATGTTTGAAGCCATCACACTGATACAAACCCATAAGCTGGTCAAATTCCCCATCGTCATGGTTGGCAGGGAATACTGGAGCGGCCTCATCAGCTGGCTTAAAGAAAAACTGCTGGCTGACAACAAGATTTCCCCTGAAGATCTGGAGATATTCCAGCTTGTGGATACAGCCGATGAGGCAGTCAAATGCATTGAGGAATTCTATAATAAATATGCACTGAAGCCAAATTTCTGAGAGGGAGGGAAATGAAGAATGAAAAATGAAAAATTATAATGTTTTTCCATTATTTTAAGGTTGCCCTTCGCCATTTATTGAGAAATAAATTATTCTCAGTCATCAACATTGTTGGTCTATCCATTGGCATTGCCGCGGCTATCCTTATCCTTTTATATATCTTCAATGAATTCTCCTATGATCGCTTTCATGAGAACAAGGACCGGATATACCGTGTCCTGGTCAAACAGGACAGGGCTGAAAGCAGTGACATAACCGCCATTGCCACGGCTGGTATTGGACCGTCGATGAAAGAAGAACTTCCTGAAGTAGAAGATGTGGTGAGACTCTCCAGTCCTTCAGGTGGTTATCTTACTTCACAGAATACCAATTATGACATTGCCCGAATTGTATATGCCGATTCATCATTTTTTGATGTTTTTTCTTTTCACCTTATCTCAGGTAATCCCAAAACAGCGCTGACCGAGCCATATTCACTGGTTATCACACAAGAAACCGCACACAGGATATTTGGAGATAAAGGTGCACTGAATGAAATGGTAACCCTTGACGGGAAAAATCCGCTCAGGATAACCGGCATCATCGAGAATCCACCTGCCAATTCACAGCTGCAGTTTGAAGCATTGATAGCCTTCAGCACACTGTATAAAATGCCTGATATGTTTCTCGACTGGGATGGTGGTTGGAATTATTATACGTTTGTGGCTCTGAATAATCAGGCCAACACCGAGCAGTTGGCAACAAGGTTTCCGGATTTCATGGAGAGGCATATAAATGTCAAATACAAGCAATATGGTGTTATTCTCAGCCTGATGCTGGAACCCTTGACGAAGGTGCACCTTTTTTCAATTGCCGATTATGACAGCGACACCAAAGGCGATCTGCCGACTATCATCATTTTTTCCGTCATCGCTGTGTTCATCCTGCTGATAGCCTGCATTAACTTTATGAATCTGTCTACAGCACAATCTGTGTACAGGGCCAAAGAGGTGGGGATGCGGAAAGTTGTTGGTGCGACCAAGTCAGAGATCATCAAACAATTTCTTGGCGAATCATTGGTCATCAGTTTCCTGTCATTCATTCTGGCATTGGCCATGGTAAATCTCGCAATGCCATGGTTCAATATGCTCACTAATACCCGATTAGATCTTTTCCATTCATCAAATATATTCCTCATCCCCTCTCTTGCCGCCCTGATTGTGATCACGGGGGTCATTGCCGGCAGTTATCCTGCCTTTTACATGACCCGGTTCCAGCCGACAAGAATCATAAAAGGTGTTTTTACTTCTGCCAAAGGAAAGCTTGTCATAAGGAACCTGTTGGTTATTTTCCAGTTCATTATTTCATCAGCATTGATCCTTTCCACTTTAGTCATCTTCACCCAGACCAGGTTTCTGAAAACCAAGCCTTTGGGTTTCCAGAAACAGAATATAATCCTGATCCCTTTATACAGTGAAAAGGTCAGGGAAAAATATGAGGTCGTTAAAAACGCCTTTCGAACCGTACCCGGTGCGATAGATGTGGGTGCCACGACCGGCGTGCCGGGACATGGGCTCACGATGAACGGATATCTCCCTGAAGGAATGAAAGAACCGATTATGATTCATGTGATGGATGTGGATGCGAATCTACTGGATGTTCTGGAAATACCTGTTGTCAAAGGCAGGGGATTTTCAAGGGAATCTGAAGCTGATAAAAAGGCCTTCCTCATTAATGAAACCCTTGCCCGGCAACTGAACTGGGATGATCCCACAGGTAAGAATATCATGCGGGACGGTATTCATAAAGTGATTGGCATGGTGAGGGATTTTCACTTCTCCTCACTACACTCACCTATAGGGCCTCTTATCATCACCATGGAGCCCTGGTCAGGCTATGAATATCTGGTAGTCAAGACCGGTGGGACCGATATAGAAAAAATGATTGGCGCACTTGAGCAGGAATGGAAGTCGGTTGCACCATTTGAACCCTTTAATTATCAGCTCCTTGAAGACTACATCCGCGAAGGGTATTCAAATGAAGACTTTTTCGGGAAGACCATATTCTGGTTTGCTGTGCTGGCTGTGTTCATCGCTTGTCTGGGATTACTGGGTCTGGTGGCTTTTGCGGCAGGGCGCCGCCGCCGTGAGATCGGATTGAGAAAAATCTTCGGTGCCGGCATCACCACTATCGTACTGAAAATTTCTGTTGAATTTGCCATACTGGTCATTATCGCCAACATCATAGCCTGGCCTTTGGCGTGGATCATAATGAATAAATGGCTGCAGAACTTCGCTTTCAGAATAGGATTCCAGCCTTGGATATTCATTGTTACATTACTATTGACACTGTTAATTTCCTGGTTGACTGTCATCTATCTGACCAGCAAGCTGGCGCGGACAAATCCGGCTGAGGTGATTAAATATGAATAAGAAACACTTCTGACTATCATTTTCACGGATGCCATCTTTTTGAAAGATGTCATCCTGAATGGAACGGATGGCATCTCTCCCAGAGATGACATCCGTGAGCTATAAGAGACTGATGTTTCATATTAGAAAGAGAAATTGATAATTTATACATTGTCGGACTTTTCCTCATCCAAAAACTTTTCAAAATTTTTAATGAATTTTTTACCACCAATAGTAACAATAATGATGGTTATACAGCCAAGGGTAATGATGATCGTGGCGAATCCAATGATGACGATTTCTTTAGCCACATCAAGAACAACCAGTGCCATCGCAGCAAAAAACACAATCAGCACACTCTTGACGAAACGTGAGATAAGAGATGAACGTGGGATAGCTTCACGGTGCAAAGTCTTAAGAACTGATCTTGCAGCCCAGGATGCGATAAACCAGCCGATTCCGAAGACGAACAAGGCTATTAATATCTTCGGTAGAAAAAGTATACCCTTACTCAGAAGATCTGCCAATATGGTCAGCTTCCAAACAATTATGGCATTATCGACGAAAATTAAAAAAATAATCAGAAAACCAAAATTGCCAATTAAATTATTAAATGTATAACGTATATCGGCTTTAACAAAATCACTACCCCAGCGATATCGCATAAATAGACGCTCCAGCTTTAATATGATGGCCAGCTGTATAAGCAAACGCTTGACGATCCAACCCAGAATCCAACCTATTATCACCAATAAAATCCCGCCAAGTAAATTCGGCATGTACTCAATAAAGGTATTGGTCAAACCTAAAAACTGATCACGTAAACTGTCTTTCATATCAGGTTTCTCCTATTGTTTTATGTTGTATAAAAAGAGAACTCATAAATGATCTTTTTTTCTCATATTCTTTAAGCCACAGAACCGGACAAGGCACCTGTTCAGTGATATCCCGTATCAGCGAGTTGACAAAAAATAACTCGATAAAAACCCCAGTCCTGCCACCCATTACCAACAAATCAGTATGCTGGGCTGCTATCAGAATGCCATTCAGAATGTCTTCATCCGTTATCACATCAATCTGTGCCTGAAGTTTATTCTCCCTTATCAGTTCATTAATTCTGTCAATTTTCTTCTGACGTTCAGCAGCAGTTGTTTTAGGACTAAAAACAATGGCGATGGTTAATCTTGCATTGAAATAGTCAACCAATGCAGGTGCCATTTCCAGAGCCAGTCGAGTATGTGCGTCATCGTTAAAAGGGATCAAAATGTTGCGGATATTTCCGGGAATGATACTTCCATGAATAACCGCTACTTCGTTTGTAGACTTTTGCAGTACAGTGTCGAGGACCAATGAAAAGATCTGTTCAGGGACACTTGTTTTTTTCTTCCGGCCGGTCAAAATGAAATTGCAATTTTCTTCCACTGCCGTATCCAAAATTCCCTGCGAGATCCTGTGCGAAATCTTGATGACGGATTTTGCAAATATGCCTGCTTCTTCAGCCATACGTTCTGCTTCATTAAGGAGTTTTTTAGCAGGTTCCAATTCTGTCTGATCAGGACTAAGCCTCACTCCCTCAGGCAATTCAATCACATACAAAAAAATAATTTTGGCATCATACTTTTTGGCAAATGCAAATGCAATGGTTGTCAGACTATTTAAAGTTTTCTGACTCGACAGACAGACCAGGATGCTGTATTCTTTTTTGAGTATCCTATCGAGGATATTCACTTTACGGATATGTTCTACCTCCCTGTGTGCAGCGTAAAAGCGATATACAACAAATCCAATGGTTATCCATATTCCCGCAACGATCCAGGCTATCAGACTATAATTGAACATATAAACAGCCAGGAACAGCAGCATCAGAATACCTGCTATAGATAATACCGGGAATAAAGGCACTTTGAAACCCCTGTCCAGGTCAGGGCGTTGTTTACGCAGACGTATCATAGCCAGGTTAACCTGCAGGAACAATAACAGGAACATAATATCAGCGGCGCTTGCCACAACTTCAATAGGCAAAGAAATTGCCATAAAGACAATTATTACCAATGACACAAGAATACTCCAGTGAGGCGTAAAATTTTTAGCATGAACTTTACTGAAAAACGAAGGAAAATTACGGTCACGGCCCATGGCAAATGCCACACGCGATGAGGAGTATATGGTGGCATTCAGGGCCGACATTGTGGAGATCAGACCACCAACAAGGATCATCACACCTCCACCAATAAAGAAATTCCGGGCAACATTAACCAAGGCAATCTCTTTCTGTTTTGCCAGGTAATCCCATGGTGCCATGCCCTGGGGAGAAACTGCGCCCAGTGCAACAAAAGCTACAAGTAAATAAATTGGTATCACGATCAATAATGAAAGAAAGACTGCCCTGGGGATATTCTTTTTTGGATTTTTAATCTCCTCCGAACTCTGGGCAATCACTTCAAATCCCTGAAAGGCAATGAATGTCAGCCCCATAGCCTTAAAAACACCACCAACACCTTGTGGCAAAAAAGGGTGAAATATCGCCTGCCAGTCACCTTGTCGCAGAATCAATTCTAATCCAAATCCTACAAAAATGAGAAGGATTATGATTTTGGTTATAGTCACCAGATTACCAATTTTTCCTGTTTCTGACGCACCGCGGAAATTAATATATCCAAAAAGTAATGCCGCACTCATGGCTAAAATCTTCTGAGGGGAAAGAAAACCCCATTGCGGAAGCGTTACAGAAAGTTCATGTAAAACATGTTCAAAGTAAGCTCCAAAACCGATGGCATAAAGACTGCATGCTACAGCATGTGCGAACCAGCTCATCCATCCAGAAATAAAACCATTCCATTTGGGTAATCCTTCTTTTACCCATAGATATCCACCACCGGCGTCATGATAGCAAGATCCGAGTTCAGCATAAGACATCGCAGTGAGTAATGCAACTATCCCATTTAAGATAAAAGTGAGTAATAATCCTGGCCCGGCAACCCCGGCAGCTATACCGATCAGTACAAAGATACCTGCTCCAATCATTGCCCCAACACCTATCATGGTGGCATCCATTAAGCTCATATTTTGGGCCAGTCGTACCTCTGTCTCAAAATGTTTCAAAACCAACCTCCAGTTTTAACCTGGATAATTCACAAAATTAAAAAAAGTGGGGATAATTTTTGTTATCTCATTGATAATGAATATCTTTGAGTCGCAAAACAATCAACTATCCCCTATGCATAAAATTACTTCAATAAAAGCAATCGGCAAGCAAAAATCGGTAGATTTTTTGCTTCCCTCCCTTTTTAATCTATCGAAATTTAACAGGAAGAAAGTTGAAGTCCGCTTCAATTTTGAGCAGGTCTCAAATGATGGAGGCTTGTTGTTACTCAATGAGGTTGATAACCAGATTGGACTTATTGGCAATCTGGCGGCATGTATCAACGATAAGCGTCACCAGGGATACGTGAAGCATAGTATAGAAGCTATGCTCAGACAACGCATCATGCAGATAGCCGCCGGATATGAAGACGGCAACGATTGTAACACCCTGCGAAATGATGGCATTCTGAAAATATGTTCAAAGCAGGAGCAATCACTTGCAACCCAACCCACGATGAGTCGGTTTGAGAATCAGTTGGGCGGGAAAGAACTATACAATATGGCCAAAGCATTTGTTGATCAGTTTATTGCTTCTTACACAAGCCAACCCGAAGCAATTATCTTAGACTGCGATGACACAAGCGCATTAACATACGGACAGCAGGAACTGGCCTTGTTCAACACATATTATGGCGACAATTGCTATATGCCACTGCACATATACGAGGGATTATCCGGCAAGTTGATCACCACCATCCTTAAGCCCGGGCGCAGGAGCAAAAGTGTAAATGTGTTCGCTATTACGCGAAGGCTGATTGATTATCTGCGGCAATACTGGCCTAAGACAATCATTATCCTGCGTGGCGACAGTCATTTTTGCTCAAAAGAATTTATGGATTGGGCAGAGGGTGAAAACAACGTTGAGTTTATTACCGGCCTTGCCGGCAATGCGGTGCTGAACCAAAACGCTATGATAACCATTGAAAGTGCGCAACGCGAATACAACTCTTGCGGCAAGCCTATAAAGAGGTATCATTCTTTTGAATATCAAGCCAACACATGGGAACACCCACAACGGGTAGTTGTCAAGGTTGAAGTGAACAGTATGGGAACCAATATCCGCTATATTACAAGTAGCATGCGATGTATCAGGACGAAAGCGCTGTACGAAAATGCCTATTGTGCCAGGGGAGCAGCCGAGTTGCGTATTAAAGATCACAAAACATACCTACTTTCCGATCGCATGTCATGTAGCAGTTTTTTGGCCAACCAATTCCGCTTGTTTATGCACTCTGCCGCATATGTGCTTATCCACACCCTTCAAAAAGAGGTGCTTACAGGTACAGAGTATTGCAAGGCAACAATGAAAACCATACAGCTCAAACTGATAAAAGCAGCAGCCCGGGTTAAAATACTGAAAACCAAAGTACAAATCGAATTACCTGCAGAGTTTTATAGTAAATGGGCATTCGAGAGATGTTTCAGGCTGTTTGAGGTAATACGGGTTTAAATATTGAACACAGATTGTCGTTCTTTAACATGCTGACCCACAATGCAATATTCACAAACTAAGTTTATAAGCCAGAAACTGACCGGGAAAAGTATGCACGCTCACTTGATTACACCTCCGAAAATCCCTACTAATCAGGAAAAACCAAAATGAAATGCGTATAGAATATGCATTATTGCCAGATTTAATCCTAACTTTGGTCATGAACTATAGTTTGTGAATTAATCAGGTTAAGTGGTTTTACCATCCTTTATCTGATAAAGTCAAGCCAGAATGATCATAATTTTTAATATCCCAATCTCAATTATGCCCCAATTACTCTGAATATTTAAATTCCTGGTAATCTTTTTATTATGATATCTCAAACTTCTTCGCTGTAAATTTAACACATGGGATCGTGAAAAGCAACTGATAAATCATGATTTGTAAAATTAAAAAAAACAGAACAATAGATACTAATCTGATAAATCAATTCTGTTTACTAAACTGAAAAAGATTCCTGATTTTCACACCGTCACGTCAAGACACTTAACAGAATATTCAATATATTTTGTTTAGTATAAAATTTGGGAAATTGTTAAAAAAATTGTATTTTACCAACAACAGAAAACGTAAAAAACGTTTTATTAAACAGAGACAATAATGAAATCACTATGATCCCTGAAAACTTTAGAAATGACATGAAAGAGAGAATCACCCATGTAAGGGATTCATTTGAAGAGAGTGATTCCTTAGACCGGATTTCCATCAGTATTAAAGCACATCGGCTGTTGAAACAATTGTTGGAGGAGAATCCGCTGATAGAACGATTTTTAGAGGAAACAGATAATGTGGAGGATTTCAGGAACCGGATAAGAAAATGGGTATTATCATCTGTCGAAAATAATAGAATAGTTCATCAGATTTATAAAGATAAAGCTAATCTATCTGGCGTATATCATAAACTGGGCTGGCAGGATATAGCGGCTATCCGTCTGCTTGACTACCTCGACCATGCAGGGAATTCTTATGTTGACCTGAATCTTCATGGATTAAAGGTAAAAAATACACCGTTTAAGTTCATCTACCTGGCTTACAAAGATGGCACAGGAGGTGCTTCCCCGGCGTTTTTTAAAGATATGATCGAGCTGTTTCATCAATTTATGGGCACAAAAATACGGGTCATGCCCTCTAAAAAGCGGGTCATGGATTGGATGGAACGTTATCCCTCCGGTATGCATCCGGCTATTGTCAGGATGCGGCTAAAAAACCGGGAGCGGATAATCAACATCATTATCGACAGGGTTGACAAAGGGTTATCTTTTCACCCGAAGTACATCTTTGAAAATGGAATGTCGTACCAGGCAAAGTTCGAAAAGGTTTTAGATTGGTGGAATGACTGGCAGTTTCATTTATCCTTTGCGATACGCTCATCAAATCTTCTTAACGAAATGCTTGACAACTCGCTTGATAGCTCAACTATGTCAATCCTCAGGGATGCAGAGCTAAAAGGTATTCCTATCTTTGTAAATCCTTATTATCTTTCATTATTAAATGTCAAAGCTCCTGACTTTGCCGTTGGAGCAGACATGGCCATACGCAGTTATGTATTTTATACACGTCAATTAATCAATGAATTCGGAAAGATTGTGGCATGGGAGAAGGAGGATACCGTCAGACCTGATCAACCTAATGCTGCAGGATGGCTTCTACCTGATTATCATAATGTACATCGTCGTTATCCTGAAGTTGCTATCCTGATCCCTGACACAATTGGCAGGGCCTGCGGCGGTTTGTGTGCCTCATGCCAACGTATGTATGATTTCCAGAGTGGACACCTCAACTTTGAAATGGATGAACTTCGGCCTAAAGAAACATGGCCTATAAAATTAAAACGATTGCTGAAGTATTTTGAAACAGATTCTCAGATTCGTGATATCCTGATCACAGGAGGTGATGCGTTGATGAGCCGCGATATGTCATTGAAGCTTATTTTTGATGCAATTTATGAAATGGCAGAGCAAAAAAAGAAAGCAAATAAGAATCGGAAAAATGGAGAGAAATATGCTGAAATACTTAGGATTAGGCTTGGAACCCGTTTGCCTGTTTACCTGCCTCAACGCATAACGCCTAAGTTGATCAAAATTCTTTCTGATTTTCGTAACAAAGCCTCTTCAATAGGAATACGCCAGTTCTTTATTCAAACCCATTTTGAATCACCAATGGAAGTCACTCCAGAGTCGAAGGAGGCGATAAGAAAGCTGATATCAGCAGGATGGCATGTCACAAACCAACAGGTATATACTGCAAGTACTTCACGAAGAGGACATACCATTAAGTTAAGAAAAATCCTTAATGATATTGGTGTACTGCCCTACTATACTTTCACTGTTAAAGGATATGCAGAAAATTACAGCAATTTCGTCAATAATGCCAGGATTGTACAGGAACAACAGGAAGAAAAGGTATATGGTAAACTCCCCGATGACATTGTCAAATCGTTGGGGGAATTTTTAAATGATCCTGCAGGGATTCATAAAAGCCTGAACGAAATAAGAACATCATTCGATTTACCCTTTATTGCTACTGACAGAAATGTTCTGAATCTTCCAGGCGTTGGAAAAAGCATGACCTTCCGTGTTATAGGGATAACACATGATGGCAGGAGAATACTAAAATTTGACTATGATCATACCAGAAACCATAGCCCTATTATTGAACAAATGGGAAAGGTCATTATCATTGAATCCAAATCAATAAGTGACTACCTCCAACAGCTTGATGAAATGGGTGAAAACTTAAACGAGTACGAGAACATCTATGGTTATTCTCTTGGTGAAACTGAGATCAGACTACCGATATATGATTACCCATTCTATGATTTTGAAGTTACACCCCATTATACTAATCTTTGTTTATCACAAGATAGTATCAATTAACATGTTGTTATAAGCAAGGAACTTAAAGTAAGATAATAAATCATTTTATCAAAGACAGGTGTGCGACTCATACTATCTGAATAAAATAATCGTTGTAGCCATCGAACTCGATAAATTATCTTTAATTTTATCTTCACATTAATTCAATTCTCTATGAAAATTCTTTTTGTCAGCCATAATAACGATTGTACATCACCACTCGCCGTTGGAATCCTTAAAGAAAAACTCAGGCAAACCCATAAAACTGCCATCATTGATTCAGCCGGATTCGAGCCTCATCTCATCGGTGACGGTGCGGGACAGGATATAATTAAATATGCCAGTGAAAAGGGCATCGATATTTCCGGACATGTAATCCGACTTTTCTCAGCTCAGGATTTCGACAACTTTGATAAGATTTATGTCACAGATTATCGGACATTAAAAGATGTTAAATTTTATGCGAGAAATGAAAATGACAAAAAGAAAGTCGACTATCTCATGAATGTATTATTACCTGGACATAATAAAGCTGTGCCATACCCACACGGACGAAATCAAGAAGATTTTGATGCAACATTTAATCTCATCGACAAAGCCTGCAAGAAAATTGCAGATACAATAGATTGATAATGATTAATACAACTGGTATTAATAACATGAATTAAAGATGAGAATCAAAAACGATTCTCCCCCATGATCATGCACGTCCCCTAGGGACGAAATATAAAATTTCATTTAGGCAACAATATGTTCTCTCATAAATTATATCCCGTCCCAACGGGACTATAAATTATGGGGGATCCTGTTTCTACCGATATATTGTCCCTACGGGACAGATGCGAATTGCAATTGACAAACCTTTGAATTTATTATTTACGAGAAAACGTTAAATATTTCATCCTCCAATAATTCCGAAAGGATTAAAATCGATTGGACTTTATTGGCAATTCCAAAACCGCAGTCCCGTCAGGGACATGATATCGTCAGAAATCGCCACACCCTCGATTAGCGCCGTCCCGTTAGGGACGTAATATTGGTAGAAAACAATATACCCCGAATAATAGTAGTCCCTTTAGGGACGCAATATCGGAAATGTTTTCGCCCCAATCATTTTTGTTTCGTATGGGACATAAATATTTACGAAATTATTTATATTTTCACAAACCATTTCAATCAATATCGCAATCATAATATTTCAATCATGACGAACACATACACACAAATTCACATACATGTGGTTTTTACGGTCCAAAATAAAATCTCATGTATTTAACCAGGATGGAAGGATGAATTGTTCAAATATATTACTGGCATTATTCAGAACAACGATCATAAACTATTAGCTATCAATGGCATGCCTGACCATATTCACATTCTTGTTGGGTTCCGGCCACATCAGTCATTATCCGATCTCATGAAGGATGTTAAAGGGAGCTCATCTCGATGGATTAATGAGCAAGGGTTTGTCAAAGGTAAGTTTACATGGCAGGAAGGTTATGGCGCATTTTCATACAGTAAATCACATATTCCGGCCGTGATAAAATATATTCATGAGCAGGAGAGGCATCACCTCAAAAAGACCTTTCTCGAAGAATATCGTGAGCTTTTGAAAAAATTCAATATTGAATTCGATGAACGGTATTTGTTTAAATCAATTTGATTGAATCATATACCGTTGGAATTTGACAGGATATTTTCCCGAGGATTTATCGTTTATATCCTGTCCCCACGGGACTTTAAATATTGGGGGGGATCCCTTTTTTCTACCGATATATTGTCCCTACGGGACAAATGCGAATTGTAATTGACAACTATTGGAATTTTTTATTTGCAGGAAAATGCAAAATGTCTATTTCTCCAATAATTCCTCTAAAAAAATAAAAAATCGATTGCCCATTGTTTATTTATGCAACAACACCGTCCCGTTAGGGACGTAATATCGGCAGAAACAATGGATATGCAGAATCATTTTTGAGTCCCGTAGGGACGAAATATTGGTTCCATCAGACCCTCTCCCTTCTCTATTTCATGATAATTTTTCCCCCACCTGCCTTCACTCCGTCCATCACTAAATAAATAAAGTAAACTCCCGGCTTCAATCCGGACGCATCTATTTGCATCTCGCCCTGATCCCTGCCGACGTCAATGACTTTCACCTCACGTCCAAAAACATCACTGACATGCAGTTCACTGCTTTTAGCCTGAGACATACCATCGAGGATGACGGTAATGATATTTCCGGCAGGATTTGGAAACACTTTCATCGTGATTGCAGCAGTTCCCGTTTTCTCCTCCATATCAGCCGGTGATGGCGTAACTCCTTTATACAAGGCCACACCACCTGCCCAGTTGCCGATGATCATGTCGGGGTATTGATCGCTATTATAATTAAATATAGTTACACCTGTCCGGTAACCTTCGCTGATGTATAACAGATGGGGATCGACAAGTGTGAACTGACCATCAAGGTTCCCGTCAATGTCTTTGTAATAAAAGATGCCACCGAATTCAGATCCGACAAAGAGGCGGTATTCTCCATTCATATCAAAGAAACAGGGTACACTGTAACCAGCAAGAGAGAGGTTGGGATTGTTCACATCGACACCACCGAGCTTGCCGGTGATGAAAGTAAACAGTGGATCCTGGGCTGTGCCTGTGTTGGCATAGAAACTTAATGTGCCCTCCTTGTTACCGATCACCAGGTCGACCAATCCATCCCTGTTCAGGTCGATGAGCTGCGGTGTGCTGTAGTGACCAACATCGATGTTCTGGTAATTTTGAACAAGTCGTGCAAAAACAGGAGTATTCCCCTGCCCTGCCAGATTTTCGAAATAATACAGAGTTCCATCAGCATTGCCAACCAGCATATCGGCATCATTGTCACCGTCCAGGTCGGCCATAGCCGGACAGGCACCCTGTATACTCAGTGAGGCAATTTCGGCAAAGTCACTGTTGATCAGCTTATACGCTGGAGCACCTGCGGTGCCGGTATTTTTAAAATATGCTATCTGCGAACGATAAATAAAATAGAGGTATCCAAAAGAATAGTATGTTGAATCGAGATAACCGAAATTACCGATGAGGAGGTCCTCCAAACCATCACCGTCGACATCATACACTACCGGATATGCGCCGCCGCCCACATCAATCATTTCGCCCTGGAGAAAATCATTCTGATAATATTCAAAAATCGGCGATGTGTCGGTGCCGGTATTTTTATATAACCATACACTCTGGTAATTTTCTGCCCTGTCGTATGATGGATCCGATGGTGATACAATAAGGTCTTTTATACCGTCATTATCAAGATCAAGATACTGCGTTGCCGGCAATGACATCAGGTCAACAGGGCGTGTACGCGTGTTTGAGATCTTGTATTTAGTATTTGGAATTTGTTTGGAATTTGGTATTTGGAATTTGGTATTTGACGGAAAAAGTGTATCCTGACTAATCATGTACGCCGAATCTGCCGTGCCTCCATTGATCAGCCCGACCAGATTTGGGTAATCCACATCACCAATGATGACATCTTTATCTGCATCGCCATCCAGATCAATGGCCAGAAGTGATGAGCCGGAATGCCGGTTGCCACCATCAGGTGGAATATAAGAATCCTCATCCTGGCCGCAGGAAATATTCAGAGTCAGTACATTGGAAGCTTCACTCTCCTCAAAGTAGCCCCAGCACTCCGCAGTCAAGATGAAATCCAGGCTATCGCAATTGCCGTATTTCTCCATAGAGAGATTTTTATGATAATTGACATATTTGCCCAGTGTCCAGAAATTCAGGATATCCATGTCGCCGTCACCATCAATATCTGTAAAGGCAGGGTAATCATCCACCAGGGCAAAAAGGTTCACATATCCGTTGTAATAAAAGCTGTATAAGATAGATTCCACCATCTCAAACTTTAAATCACAGCAATCCGATACATTCTTGTAGACTCTTATTCCGCCTGTTGTATAAGTAAAGATATCCTCAAGGCCATCGCAGTTATAGTCGACGAGGTTGACCCAGTCATGAAGGTAAGGGAATTTAATGATGTATTCCGGAGCATAGGTATATTGGCTACCCAAGCATTTGGTGTTATTAATAAAGGGCATGATCCTGTTCCCGTGGCGGTCAAAAACGAGAAGGTCTTTAATGCCGTCACGGTCTAAATCGATTTCTGAAAACTGGCAGGAGTTCATTCCTCCTACCCAGGGCTGGGTGAACAGATCACCAAGGCTGTCATAAACAGGAATCGTAAAATCCCTGATGAATCCAAAGTCATTCAGGTCTTCCCGGCTCAAAGGGGCAGTGTGATTTATTTGACTTTGAGATAGAAAAGGAATCCACAGTAATAGGCAAAGCAAAATATCCTTCATATTATCTCAGTATTTAAACGATACGACGAAGTTATGAATAATAGCGTTTTACACCATCAGCCCTATTGATGTACTTTTGCGTGTCTCCAGTCTTTCAACGGGATAAACTCCAGAAAGTACGAAAGAAAAGAACAGCCTGGTTTTTCTGCTATCCACTATGGGATTGATTCCAATCCAAAGACAGGAGAAATGATGAGTCTGATTCATACCCCAAGAAAGCTTCTTTTTTTTATGCTCGGGCCGCAAGGCCTCGTTATGGTTTCGCAACTGGGAGGCTCCCTCGTCGCTGCGCTCCTCAGTCCGCTTCCCTAGGTTGCTCCACCATAACTGGTAATAAAAAAGATTTTTTACCCTTCTCCGGGTAATTCATCATTTAAGCCATTTTTGGATGCGGTTGCCAATAAACCAGCCTCAATGATGCTTATTAATCATTTCTTCTGATGAAGGTGGAAGCAGCATCATTTCAAAAAATTTCAACCATCGCATAAGCGACCTTGACTGGTGCGGTGCCCAGCCTGCAAACCCTAAGGCATTTAAAAGGATACCGACTCATCAAAATATTATTTAGTCTTAAAATCTTTTAACAGTCAGGGTTGTTAAATTCCAAATGTATTTCTATATTTGCAGGCTCTTAAAAATAGGTAGTCTGAATCTAAACGATTAAATTTTAAACACATGCAGAACAGAGGAGCAATATTGACGTTTGCTGTTATTCTTGCTTTGGTGAGTTTGTTCCAGCTCTCATTCACTTTTTTCACCCGTCATGTTGAAAATAAGGCGAAGACATATTCCACTAATGAACAGGTTGTTAATTTGGCAAAACGATTGGCGGGAGGCAATTCTCCTAAGGAAGCTTATCTATATGACTCCATTTCGCAGGCAATGAACAGGTACTACCTGGATTCCATGTCGAACGTAACGGTTTTTAATGTCCTGTTAAAAAAATACACCTATAAGGACTGTAAAGAACGTGAACTGAATCTTGGTCTGGACCTCAAGGGCGGTATGAACGTGATGATGGAGGTTTCGGAAGCTGACATTCTGAAGAGCCTGTCAGGTAACAGCACCGATGCGACCTTTAATGAAGCGATACGCCGGGCCAAGGAAAAAGAAAGGAACACCGGCAGGGATTTCCTGAACCTTTTTGAAGAATCCTTTACCGAAGTAGACCCAAATGCGAGGCTTGCCGCTATTTTTGCCTTTGAATTCAAAGGGAAGAATATCAACGCCACGTCATCGAATCAGGATGTGATGAAGGTGATTCGTGAGGAAACCAATGGCTCCATCGACCGTACGTTCGATATACTCAGAACGCGTATTGACCGTTTTGGCGTCACCCAGCCGAATATACAGAGATTGCCAGCCAGCGGCAGGATATTAATTGAATTACCCGGTATAAAAGATCCGGAACGTGTGAGAAAGCTATTACAGGGGACAGCCAATCTTGAATTCTGGGAAACCTATCAGTTTAACGCTCTTGCTCCTGTTTTCAATGCCACTAACCAGAGGCTGAAGGCAGTTCTGGCACAGGAAAAGTCGGTGCGAGATTCCATTGCCGGCACAACCCCGCAAACAGCAACCGGAACAACACAAAAGGTATCCACTGCAAAAGTCGATACGACCGCTACAGCATCTCTTGAAAAACTGATATCAGCCGATTCCACGAAAGCTGACAGTGCAAAGATGGATCAGAACCGCGAAAAATGGGCTGAGGAGAATCCGTTATTCAGTGTTTTATCGCCGGCCTACTACCAGAAAGACGGTAAGTTTTACGCATCCGAAGGCTCCGCTGTGGGGTATGCACCTATTAAGGATACGGCACAGGTCAACGCATTGTTAAGAAAAGTCCAGGATATTCTTCCCATGGACCTGAGGTTATTATGGACAGCCAAGCCGGAACGTTATCAAAAGGAGGATATTCTTACACTTTATGCATTGAAAGTCACCACCCGTGAAGGTATAGCACCGTTAGGCGGCGATGCCATAGTGAATGCATTCCAGGATTATGACCAGAATGGCCAGCCAGAAGTTTCCATGTCGATGAACAATGAAGGTGCACGGACATGGAAACGCATGACAGGCGAGAACATCGGAAAACAGATCGCCATAGTCCTCGATGGTTATGTCCGTTCCGCTCCCAATGTCAAGGGGGAAATACCAAACGGACAATCCTCTATTTCCGGCGGCGGCATGACCGTTGAAGAGGCTCAGGATATGGCCAACATTCTTAAAGCAGGTAAACTGCCTGCTCCTGCCCATATCATCCAGGAAGAGGTAGTTGGGCCATCACTCGGAAAAGAAGCTATAAGGGCAGGGCTCACTTCCATACTTTTTGCTCTACTTGGTGTGGTATTATATATGCTGATCTATTATAATATAGCAGGCGTAGTTGCCAATATTGCTCTGCTGACTAATATTTTCCTTCTGTTGGGTATCATGGCATCTCTCGGGGCCACACTTACACTTCCCGGCTTAGCCGGTATCGTACTAACGTTGGGTATGGCTGTTGATGCCAACGTGCTTATCAATGAACGTATAAAGGAAGAGATTCGAGCGGGAAAGGGATTAAGGCTGGCTATCAGCGACGGGTATAAGCATGCCTACTCGGCTATCATCGATAGTAACCTTACCACGCTGCTTACAGGGGTCATACTGTATATCTTCGGCTCAGGCCCTGTCCAGGGTTTTGCTACCACTCTCGTCATTGGTATTCTGACATCCCTGTTCACAGCCATCTTCATTTCAAGGATCATCTTCACCAATATGCTGGATAGAAACAAAACCATCATATTTGGTAATAAGTTCACCCTTTATGCTTTGACAAATATTCATGTCAACTGGATCAACATCCGGAAAAAACTTTATATCCTCTCCATCGTACTCAGCCTCATTGGTATTACATCATTGGTTTTCAGAGGATTGAATCCTGGTGTAGACTTTGTCGGGGGAAGAACTTATGTGGTCAGGTTTGACCAGGATGTGAGAACCGATGATATCAGGGCAGCATTGACAAGGGAATTTGCAGATGCCACTGAAGTCAAGACATTCGGAGCTAATTCGCAGGTTAAGGTCATGACAAAATATCTGATCGATGATAATTCACCTTCTGCCGATTCAATTGTTGAGACTAAGCTATATGAAGGATTAAAAAGTTTTTTTGTCAAAAAGATTGATTACGAAACTTTTACGACTGATGCTGAGAACAAATATGTCGGAAGATTAAGTTCTCAGAAGGTCGGTCCTGCCGTGGCATCCGATATCAGAAGGCAAGCGTATCTTGCCGTCATCTTTGCATTGGTAGGCATCTTCATTTATATTTCGCTCCGATTCAAAAGATGGTCGTATGGTCTGGGAGGTGTTATATGTCTGCTGCACGACTCGTTGATTACCATATCTCTTTATTCACTTTTTTACGGCATCATGCCCTTCAACCTGGATGTCGATCAATCAACAATTGCTGCAATTCTGACCATTATAGGTTATTCGATTAACGATAGTGTGATCGTCTTCGACAGGGTGAGGGAGTATAACAAATTATACCCCAAAAGGGACCTGAAAGATAATATAAACGGCGCCATCAACAGTACATTGAGCCGAACCATCAACACATCCGGAACTGTTATCGTCGTTCTTCTCATCATCTTTATTCTCGGTGGTGAGATCATCAGGGGATTCTCCTTTGCCATGCTTCTCGGTGTTGCTCTCGGTTCGTATTCATCTATCGCTATTTCTACTCCAATAGCCTATGAATTTGAGAAGATGAAACAGAAAAAACTGGAACGCAAAAAAAAGGTATAAGCCTGACCGATTAATTAAATTCTGATAAGTCCCGGTTAAAGTCATATCTTTGATCGGGACTTTTTGTATTACCTTTGCTCTGGCAGTTAAAGCTGTTTTATGACACACGGCATTCTGTTGTTTCTCGACATAGGCGGCGGTGAACTTCTGGTCATTCTGCTTGCTGTTTTTATTCTTTTCGGTCCCAGTAAACTGCCTGAAATGGCAAAAAAAATCGGCAAAGTAGTCTATGACCTGAAAAAAGCATCAAGCGACGTCACCAGAGAGATCACCAACGAAACCCGCTCAGTAAAGCAAGAGTTTGACAAAGTTCAGCAGGATCTCAAGGATGAAGCCGGAAAGATTGTGAATGATATTAGAAAAGAGGCAGATCCAATCCGGCAGCAGGTACCTGATGATCCCGAAATCGGGCAGGCAAAACAAAATAATGCTGATTCTATATAGAATTTAACAGAAATGACGTTATTTGTAAAATTAACAGTGTATTTTAAGTTTAAAACAATTGGTATGAATCCCAGAGCAAGTTTTGGACTCAAATTCAGTAGCGAGCTGTGTGGAATCTAACCAAACCACCTCACCCCCGTCCCCCTCTCCTGGAGGAGAGGGGGACGGGGGTGAGGTTAATTAGAAGACATTTCATTATATCAAAAATAAAGTCCGATTGATTGTTACCATGAAGTTGTTTAAAATCATATGTGCTTGTTTGATTATAGGCATGGTGGTGCCATCAGAAGCCTTTGCGCAAAAGAAGCGCACACAGATAGCCGACCAGGCCTTCACCGACCAGCATTACTTTACCGCCCTTGACCGGTATAAAAAAGCATTCTCCAAAGTCAAGAAAGATAAATCAGAAAAAAGCCGTATCGCCTTTCAGATTGCCGAATGTTACCGGTTCATCAACGACAGCAAGAAAGCTGAAGCAGCCTATCAGCGTGCCATCCGGTTGAAATACCAGCGTAAGGAGCCCTTGACGTATCTCTATCTGGCGGATGCTATGAAAGCCAATGGTAAATATGAAGATGCCATTGTGGAATATAATAACTATACTGAAAAAGTTCCGGAAGATCCCAGGGGGCAGCAGGGCGCTACATCCTGCCGTCTGGCCATGTCATGGGATACCATTCCATCCAAATACAAAGTGGAACCGATACCTAAGATCAATACAAAAGCCGACGATTTTTCGCCCTGTTTTGCTGATAAATTCTACTCGTCGATTATTTTCACTTCAACGCGTGATGGCTCTACGGGTAAAGAATTTGATGAATGGACCGGCCAGAAATTCAGTGATCTCTGGTATACCAAAGTGGATAAAAAGAACACATGGAGTGCACCTGTACTGATCGAAAAAGAAGGGAAAATCAACAGCAGGGCCAATGAAGGAGTGGCGACATTCAACAGCACCTTCTCACAGATGTATTTTACGCGCTGCGAGTATGTTGAAGGGTTAAATAAGGAGTGCCAGATATTTATCTCAGCCAGCAAAGGAAAGTCATACGCAACTCCAAAATGGCTGAATATCGGACTGGACACAACCATCACTGTAGGCCATCCAACCCTGAGTAACGATGAACTCATGATCATCTTTGCATCGGACCGTGAGGGTGGACTTGGTGGCAAAGACCTGTGGATGGCAACGCGTGAAAAAGCGGAAGATGACTTTGACAGGCCGGTGAACCTGGGGCCGAAAATAAACACATCAGGTGATGAGATGTTCCCCTTTCTGCGGAGTGATACGGTACTCTATTTCGCTTCCAACAGGCTGATGGGCATGGGCGGCCTGGATATTTTCAAATCCTCGTATAAGGATGATGAATGGAGCACTCCCGAGAATCTGAAATCCCCTATCAACTCAAATTCTGATGACTTCGGCATGGTTTTCAGACCTGATCAGGAAAGCGGCTTTTTTTCATCCAACAGAAAAGGTGGCCGCGGTGGCGACGATATCTATGCTTTTGAGGTACCCCCTGTCATTTTCAAAATCTCCGGTGTCGTCAAAGATGAACTTAGCCTGCTGTATATTGAAGGAGTAAAAGTTAAAATGGTCGGCACAGATGGCAGCTCGGTAGAGGCCAAAACCGACCCGAAAGGATTTTACAACTTCAGTGAAACACAAATTAAACAAAATACCACTTATGAGATTTTCGTCTCGAAGGAGGGATATTTTAATACCAGCGGAAAAATAACCACTGTGGGACTGGAAGGCAGCAAAGACTTTACACAGGATTTTATGTTACAGCATATACCCTCCGAACCCATTATTCTTCCCGAGATCCGGTATGACTTAGCCAAATGGGATTTAAAGCCGCAATACCAGGATTCACTTCAGGGCCTTATCAAAACACTCGACCTGAATCCGACTATTGTCATTGAGCTGGCTGCACACACGGATACACGTAACACATACGAATACAATGATGTCCTCTCGCAAAAGAGGGCTGAATCGGTTGTCAATTACTTGATTGAACGTGGTATTGACCCTGACCGGCTCGTTGCCAGAGGTTATGGTGAGCGTGTACCACGGTTACTGGTAAAGGATATTACTGTTAATGGATACACATTCAAAGCAGGAACAATCCTGACTGAAACCTATATCGATTCGCTTCCCACTGTAGATGAAAGAGAAGCAGCCCACTCACTGAACAGGCGCACAGAATTCCGCGTGCTTAGAAATGATTTTATTCCCAAAACAACAATCGAGGAGATCGCACCGACAGCCAAAGTGGATGTGGTGGTCAATCCCCAGGAGGATGTCGTCAAGTATCATGCCGGCACGGGGGAAGCCATCATCGCATCATGCATCATCAATGGGTACTCAATGGATTTCACTTATATCCCATCGACGAAAGGATTAAATGTATCACTCACCTTCGCATTGAAAATGCTGAAAGATGGCAATATCACAAAGAATGATTTTGAGGGTGATGTCACAAAAATCCTTGCCGGAGGTACCATCGTCGACAGAGCTGCCTTCTATATCAAGGAGATTCGCATAGGTAACAAAACTGTCAATGATCTTGCTGCTACAGTCATCTATAATCAGGAGACACCTCTATTATTTGGCGAGAACACACTTAAAATGTTCGGCAAATTTAAAATTGACAAAGAAAAATCGGAGATTGTTTTTGAATAATATCGACAGTTCTGACAATTTCAGAATACCCTGACAGTTTAATGCCATCTGAATCAACATATCACAGAAGAGGCGTTTCGGCATCCAAAACAGATGTCCACAATGCCATCAGGCATCTTGACAAAGGTCTCTTCCCTAAAGCTTTTTGTAAAATCATTCCGGATATCCTCGGGTGCGACGAAAGGTGGTGTAACATCATGCATGCCGACGGAGCCGGCACCAAATCCTCGCTGGCATATATCTATTGGAAAGAGACAGGTGACCTGTCGGTATGGAAAGGGATCGCCCAGGACGCTATTGTCATGAACCTTGATGACCTGCTTTGTGTTGGCTGTTATGATAACATCCTTCTTTCAACGACTATCGGACGCAACAAGAAAAATATCCCGGGTGAGGTCATATCGGCCATCATCACCGGCGTTGAGGAATACCTAAAAAAACTGAGGGATCTGGGTATCGGCATCTGGTCAACGGGCGGAGAAACTGCCGATATAGGCGACCTGGTCAGAACTGTGGTTGTGGATTCAACTGTTGCTGCGAGAATGAAAAGATCGGATGTCGTGACCACTGACAGGATTGCGGCCGGCGATGTCATTGTCGGGCTGACCTCCTATGGCAAGGCCATCTATGAAAATGAATACAACAGCGGCATAGGCAGCAACGGCCTGACCTCTGCGCGGCATGACATGTTCTCAAAACAATATGAAAAAAAATATCCCGAAAGCTTCGATCACCATATTCCTGAAGAACTTGTATACAGCGGTAAAATGACGATCCAATCAGAAACAGGCATCACTGGAGTAAATGCTGGCAGACTCGTTCTTTCGCCCACAAGGACATATGCTCCGGTAATAAAAAAAATTTTGGAACATTACCGTCCGAAAATTCATGGGATGATTCACTGCAGTGGCGGAGCTCAGACTAAGGTACTGAATTTCATTGATAACCTGCACATTGTGAAAGATCATCTGTTCCCCGTTCCGCCGCTTTTCATGATGATCCATGAACAATCGCACACGCCCTGGCACGAGATGTATAAGGTCTTCAACATGGGACACAGGATGGAGCTCTATGTCAACGAAAAGTATGCGGAGAAGATCGTTGATATTGCCGGCGAATTTCATATCGAAGCCCAGATCATCGGACATTGCCTCCCGTCCGACAAACTGAAACTGACTATCAAATCAGAGTTGGGCACTTTTGAATATTAAATTTTACAGGTGAAGCGAAGCGCTACTGAGCGAAATTGTGTAATCAATTTTCTTTTAACTTTGCAACCAGAATAACAAGGTGATGAAACATGATTCAGAAGTTAGAGGCAATATATAAGCGCTGGAAGCAGATAGAAGAAAAAATGAACGATCCGGAAGCGATGGGTGACATGAAGAAATTCATAAAGCTCAGCAAAGACTATAAGGATCTGAAACCTATCGTGGAGGCATACATTGAATACAAAAACATCCTTGACAATACAGCATCGGCTAAGGACGTCCTATACAATGAGAAGGATGAAGAATTCAAATTGCTAGCGAAGGAGGAACTGACAGATCTGACCGCACAAAAGGATAGACTTGAGGAAAGGATCAAAATGTTGCTGATACCTAAAGAACCGCAGGACAGCAAAAACGCCATTGTGGAGATACGTGCCGGTACAGGTGGCGACGAAGCCAGTATCTTTGCCGGTGATCTTTACAGGATGTATGTAAAATACTGTGAAAGCAAAAACTGGAAGGTGGAATATGTTGACTCAGCCGAAGGGACTGTAGGGGGATATAAGGAAATCATTTTCAATGTAACCGGTGAAAATGTTTATGGACTGTTAAAGTACGAGTCCGGAGTGCATCGTGTTCAGCGTGTACCTCAAACTGAAACACAGGGGCGGCTGCATACTTCGGCTGCAACGGTTGCAGTTCTTCCCGAAGCTGAGGAATTCGATGTGGAAATCCTGCCGGAGGATATCCGTAAAGATACATTCTGTTCATCAGGCCCTGGCGGACAATCGGTGAATACCACCTATTCTGCTGTCCGGCTGACCCATATCCCCACAGGCATTGTCGTTACATGCCAGGATCAGAAATCACAGCTCAAAAACCTCGAAAAGGCCATGAATGTGCTTCGGACAAGAATATACGAGAGGCATTATCAAAAATACCTCGCCGAGATAGCGTCAAGACGCAAAACCATGGTGTCGACAGGTGACAGGTCGGCAAAGATCAGAACATATAATTATCCGCAGGGACGTGTGACTGATCACCGCATCAACTTTACATTATATAATCTACAGGCAATAATGGATGGTAACATCCAGGAATTAATCGATAAACTGCAAATAGCTGAAAATGCTGAGCGTCTCCAGGAGGCTGTCAGCATTGAATAAATACTTATGATATATGACCTATAACGAAATTACGGAACAGATCAGGTTAAAGGGTTCTTTCTTATGTATTGGTCTTGATACTGAAGTTACTAAGATACCTGAGCACCTTTTAGGCGACGATGATCCTGTTTTCGCATTTAACCGGCAAATCATTGATGCCACTATTGACCTTGCCGTTGCCTACAAGCCGAATCTGGCTTTTTATGAAGCGCTGGGCCCCAAAGGATGGATAAGCCTTGAAAGGACACTGGAACATATACGGTCGCGCAGCAGGAATATTTTCGCAATTGCCGATGCAAAACGCGGTGATATTGGCAACACTTCAGCACAATATGCCAGGGCATTCTTTGAGCATTTCGATTTTGATGCCATCACTGTGGCACCATATATGGGTGAGGATTCGGTAAGCCCCTTTCTGACCCATAAAAATAAATGGATTATTCTGCTGGCTTTGACATCCAATAAGGGCGCCAAGGATTTCCAGATGCTGGAAACCATCTCCAGACAAAAATTTTTTGAGGAGGTTCTGTTCAGATCACGGCAATGGGGAAGCAAGGAAAACATGATGTATGTTGTGGGAGCCACGCAGGCTGAAATGCTTGCCGATATCCGTGAGATCGTGCCCGATCATTTTCTGCTTGTGCCTGGCGTTGGAGCGCAGGGTGGGAGTCTTGAGGATGTAGCAAAATTCGGCCTTAATGAAAATTGCGGGTTGATCGTGAACTCCTCACGTAATATCATCTACGCTTCGTCAGGTAAAGATTTTGCCGTGAAAGCCCGCGAACAGGCATTGGCGGTGCAAGGTCAAATGAAGGCGATCTTAAAGAAAAGTAAGATAATCTAAACTTCTCTCCCTCCCCTATTTAATCCGGTAAGATTTGGCAGGAAATATTATTCTTCAATTACCGTAGTCCATCCATATGGATCAGGTTCTTCACCATATTGAATAGCCAATAGCTTATTGTATAATTTCTGTGATATACAACCCACGCTATCATTATGGCAATACTCATAAACCTTTCCACTTTCCCTGTCAAAAATCTTTCCGATCGGTGTTATCACGGCAGCGGTACCACATGCACCTGCTTCATCGAATTCCTCGAGTTCTTCAACGGGGACATGACGCTGTTCGACAGTCATCCCCATATCCCGTGCAAGTTGTCGAACGCTCATATTAATGATGGACGGGAGAATAGTGCCGGAATCAGGAGTAACATAGGTATTGCCTTTGATGCCAAAAAAGTTGGCAGGTCCGGCTTCATCGATATACTTTTTTTCTTTGGAATCGAGGAACAGCACTGAGGCATAACCTTCCTGGTGAGCCCGTTCTGCCGGTTTAAGGCTGGCGGCATAGTTGCCTCCCACTTTAATATGGCCGGTGCCAAGAGGTGCTGCACGATCGAAATCCCTGACCAGTTGAATATTGACAGGTTTAAATCCCTCCCTGAAATAGGGGCCAACAGGACCGACAAAAACCATAAACAAATACTCTCTGGATGGTTTTACGCCCACCTGCGCACCTGTGCCGATGAGCACCGGACGCACGTATAGCGCAGCCCCTGTACCATAGGGTGGAATATATTTCTTATTCAGAAGCGTAGCGGTAACGATGGCTTTTTTAAACAGCTCCAGGGGAACACCGGGCATCATGATACCATTGCCTGAGCGCTGCATACGCTTGGCATTCTCCTCCCACCTGAACAACCTCAGCTTACCGTCTTTTCCCCTGAAGACCTTCATGCCCTCAAAGGCTTCCTGCCCGTAATGCAGGCATGTTGCAGCCATATGGATAGGAATAATTTCGGAAGATGATATTTCCATCTCTCCCCAGGCACCATCCCGGTAATAACAGCGCACATTATAATCAGTCTTATAATAACCGAAAGGCAAGCTAATCCAATCTATATTCATAAGCAGGTAATTTTTATAATGACATATAGGTTCTCTTGCAAAATTAAAATTTTTTATCATTTCGTCAGGGTTGCCGGAAATAATTTTAAACTTGTCATGGCAGAAATAACAATAAGTATATGGCTTTCCTGCTTTCAATTGATTCAGGTGTAAGGACAGGCCTGGCGTTATTCAGTGATCAAGCCCGGCTCATCTGGTACAGGTCGCATAATTATGGTAGCAGGCAGAGGCTGAAGCAGGATGTTGCTAATATCCTTGGCGATCTGCCCGGACCGGGATATTTAATCCTTGAAGGAGGCGGTGAAATGGCCGCTATATGGGAAAAGGAAGCCGCACGGAAAAATATCGGTTTTATCCAGATATATGCGGAAGAGTGGCGTAAAGACCTTTTTGATAAAAAAGAGATGAGAAATGCCCGCCAGGCCAAGAGCACTGCCATTGACATGGCCCAGAAGGCTATCAAATGGTCGGGAGGCAAAAATCCTACTTCATTGTCCCACGATGTAGCTGAAGCAATACTTATCGGAGTGTGGGGATTATATCACCTGGGATGGATCGAAAAACTGCCGGAACTGGGATGATTTACGATTTATGATTAACGATATTTGATTTTTGAAGTTTTACACAAGTCATTAGGAATGGGAAAGTGAGGCGTAACGAATACCGGGATTGTAGTCCAAAACTCCTTACCAATTTACTCAATCCCCTCCAAATCTAAAATCAAATATCAAATATCGTTAATCAGATATCATTCCGACATTTTGTCAGATATTATCCAATGGCACAAGCTTTGACAGAAAGAATGCACCCATAAAAATTATTGACTATGCAAAAAGGCCGAATTGACGTCAAAACCGAAAACATCTTCCCTATTATTAAGAAGTTTTTGTATTCGGATCATGAGATTTTTTTGCGTGAGCTGATCTCCAATGCTGTTGATGCAACGACAAAGCTCAGAACAATTGCGTCTCTTGGAAAATTCAAGGATGAGCTGGGAGATATGACCATTGTGGTGACATTGGATAAGGATGCAAAAACACTCACTGTGAAGGACAAGGGCATTGGTATGACTGCTGAAGAGGTTGAAAAATATATCAGCCAGATTGCTTTCTCAAGTGCTGAAGAGTTCCTGAAAAAATACAAAGGTAAAAGTGAAGAAGAAGCCAAGTCGCTCATTGGTCACTTTGGCCTGGGCTTTTTTTCCACATTTATGGTTTCCGACAAAGTTGAGATTCTCACCAAGACTTTCAAAAAAGGCGGATCCACAAAGGCTATCAAGTGGGAATGTGATGGCAGCCCTGAATATACCATGACCGATACTGAAAAAAATGACCGCGGAACTGAAGTGATACTTCACATTGCTGATGATTCAAAGGAGTTTCTGGAAGAATACCGTATTCTTGAGATACTTAAAAAGTACTGCAAATTCTTACCTGTTCCTATCCAGTTCGGCTTGGAGAAAGTATTCGAAAAAGCTGAAGGGGAAAAGGAAAAAGATGGCAGTGATAAAACCATTCAGGTTGAAAAACCGCGAATTATTAATAATACCAACCCGGCATGGAAACGTAAACCTTCGGAACTTAAAGATGAGGATTATCTGAGCTTTTACCGTGAACTTTATCCGTTCATGTTTGAAGATCCCCTGTTTAATATTCATTTAAATGTTGACTATCCATTCAACCTGACAGGTGTATTGTATTTTCCAAAGGTTAAAAACTACCTGGATATCCGGAAAGATAAAATCCAGCTTTACTGCAACCAGGTATTTGTGACCGACTCGGTGGAAGGAATCGTTCCTGATTTCCTTATGCTACTCCATGGTGTCATCGACTCCCCCGATATCCCTCTTAATGTGTCGCGGAGTTTCCTTCAGAGTGATACAAATGTGAAGAAGATATCCAATCACATCACAAAAAAAGTAGCTGACAGGCTGGAGGAAATATTCAAAAATAACCGTGAGGAATTCGAGAAAAAATGGGGAGATATTAAACTTTTCATTGCTTACGGGATGATATCGGATGATAAATTTTATGAAAGAGCGCAGAAATTCGCACTGCTGAAAAATGAAGCCCGCAGGTATTTCACATTCGATGAATATCATGAGCATATTAAGGAGGCTCAGGCAGATAAGGATAAAAAACTGGTTTACCTGTATACAACAAACGCCGAGGAGCAGCACAGCTATATCGAAACGGCAAAAGCAAGGGGATATGATGTGCTGGTGATGGACGGCCCGATCGATAACCATCTTATCAATACGCTGGAAGTAAAACTTGAAAACACGCGGTTTTCACGTGTCGACGCCGATATTATCGATAAACTGGTTAACAAAGAAGATACATTACCTTCGAAATTGTCGGATAAAGAAAAGGATGACCTGAAGAATATTTTTGAAAAAAACGTTGTCAAGGAGAAATATAACATTGTGCCCGAAAGTCTTGGTGAAGATGATCTTCCGGTCTTCATTACACAGCCCGAATTCATGAGAAGAATGAAAGATATGTCAAGGCTGGGAGGTTTAGCACCGTTTATGTCGGATTTCCCCGACACGTACAACCTGATCGTTAACACGAACCACCGGCTGATAGGCAAGATACTGGAAGAAGCGGATGAAACCAGGCAAGCTGAGCTGATCAGGCAACTCACCGACCTGGCTCTCCTGTCGCAAAACCTTTTAAAAGGTGAAGATCTAACTAAATTTATCAAACGCAGCGTGGAAATCATCAAATAAATCGTTTATATTTCATTTTAATAACTTCATTCCTTATATATACACTATATTTGTTAAACATTAAATCATCTGAAAATGGAAGAAAGCACAAACAGAACCCGTTCATATCGTAAATGGGGTATCATTGGGGTATTAATCTTATTCATTTTTCTTCTCATCACGTACATTGCCGGTATTTACAATAATCTTGTAAAACAGGAAGAGGCTGTTAATTCGCAGTGGGCGCAGGTGGAAAATGTATACCAGCGGCGTGCCGATCTGATACCGAATCTGGTGAGCACAGTTAAAGGATATGCTGAGCATGAGCAGGAAACCTTCACCAAGGTTATTGAAGCCCGTGCCAAGGCTACATCCATCAATATAAATCCTGAAAATCTCGATGCCAACTCGCTGCAACAGTTCCAGCAAGCGCAGGATAACCTGAGTTCGGCATTATCCAGGCTGATGGTTGTGGTTGAACAATATCCCGATCTGAAAGCAAACCAGAATTTTCTAGAGTTACAGGCTCAGCTCGAAGGCACTGAAAACCGGATCACCGTAGAACGGCAAAAATTCAATACCGTTGCACAGCAATACAACACGTCAGTCCGGCGATTCCCCAGAAATATGTTTGCTTCCATGTTCGGTTTTGAGAAGAAAGCTTACTTTGAAGCCAAAGCCGGAGCAGAAGAACCTCCAAAAGTCGAGTTTTAAAATGGCAACAACTGCACGTAACTTCTTCTCGGCAACAGAAAAAGAGAGTATTAAAAATGCCATCAGGCAGGCCGAATTAAAAACATCAGGAGAAATACGGGTACACGTCGAAAACCGCTGTAAAGGTGATGTCCTGAACCGGGCTTCATACTTGTTTGGGATTATAGGTATGCATAAGACACAGCAGAGAAATGGTGTGCTGTTTTATCTGGCTATTGCCGCCCATAAATTTGCCATCATCGGCGATGTTGGGATCAATGTTCTGGTACCTGCCGACTTCTGGGATAGTACCAAAAAGATTATGCTCGAACATTTCAGCACTGGTGCATTCGCTGAAGGGCTGATAAAAGGCATCACCATGGCAGGTGAGCAGCTTAAAAGCCATTTCCCGTATCAAAAGGAGGATGTGAATGAATTGTCGGATGATATATCTTTTGGAAAAGGAAATAAATGAGGTTATAACATACGCTTTGTAACATGAAAATATCGCTGGTCTTTTTTCTCACTACCATCTTGTTTTTATTATCGCCGGGGGTTTCCCATTCACAGGATATACCTAAACGTCCGCAGCCACCCCGATTGGTAAACGATTATACAGGATTGCTTCAGCCGGGAGAAATAAACGCTCTTGAAAACAAACTTGTCAGCTTCAGTGACAGCACATCCAACCAGATTGCTATTGTCATCGTGGACTCCCTATACGGTTATGATCCTCAGTCACTGGCTTATCAGATCGGTGAAAAATGGGGTGTCGGGCAAAAAGGTTTTAATAACGGTGTCGTCGTACTGCTTAAGCCTAAAAAGGGCAACACCCGGGGAGATGTATTTATTGCCACAGGTTACGGTCTTGAACCGGTCATCGGTGATGCTATCAGCAAGCGCATCATAGAAAATGAGATGATCCCGGAATTCAAGAATAACAATTACTACCAGGGTCTGGATAAAGCTACCTCTGTTCTGATGTCACTGGCTGCAAAGGAATTTTCTAAGGCCAAGTACAGGAAAAAAACCGGAGGATATCCAATAGGTGCATTAATTCCGATTATTATCATCGTCATTGTATTTTTATTGATGCGGGGAAGCAGTGCGCGGTCATCTTATCATGTCGGTAAAAGCAGCCTGCCTTTCTGGGCTACCATGTTCATGCTTGGAAGCATGGGACAAGGTCGTCAGCATGACGGAAGCTGGGACAACTTCACATCAGGAGGTGGAGGCTTTGGTGGCTTCGGCGGAGGTGGAGGTTTCGGTGGCTTTGGCGGCGGCTCTTTTGGCGGTGGTGGCGCCGGCGGAAGCTGGTAACCTTTTTCCAGGAAAGAGGGTGTTTCAAAAGTGAGGCACCCTCTTTTTTATTCCTTAGTGTTGTGCATCATTGTAATATCGGTTCTATCGGAATAGGTTCCCTTGCAGGATTTACAGGCCTGTTCATATTGTTGGTAACCTGGTTTCTCAGCAGGGTGCCACTGGTGCCGAAAAATTATCCCTATCTCGATGAATGCCTGAACCACCATCGGTAGACAGCTCATCCCTTTTTTTCTTAACAACTATTAACATAGTGATTGTTAATAATGGATAAGTGTCAAAAATTTATTTTGATTTACATGGCATAAAGAATTTCATACCTATCTGCACGCCAAGTCCACTGAGATCATCCTTGTCTCCATTTGGAATATATAAATAATTTCCGTTTAAGGTAATTCCCAATTTAGAATTCAAATAAAAATCTAAACCTGCCATTACATCTAAATCCCAACTTGTTCTGTTTTCGGATGTTTTGTCCATAATTGGATGGCCACCTGCAGGATCAGTGTAAGATAATTCGGTTGTGGAATTTATCAGAGAAATTCCAGTTCCGATTCCAAAATAAGGTGACCAGTGTTCATTATACAAACTGATATTATAGTTGCAGTTAACATTTAGCGGTATTACAATGATTTTACTTATAGCTTTTATTTCGGAGTATATCCATTCTTCATAATTCGATCCCCAAAATCTTCCGTCTAAACCTAAAGAGAAATTGTACGGTAGGCAATAAAAGACTCCAATCAAACCTGTTATATTTCCTCCGTAACTATCATTGATTTCTGATAAGGTTGGGAAAAAATAACCAAAACTTCCGTCAATGAAAATTTTTTGCACATTATCATTACCTTTTTTATCTGATACTTTTCGTTCATTTTTTGATTTTTCTTCTTTAACTTTTTCACGGTTATATAATCCGCCAACATCCTCATGAATCGTATCTTTATTCAGCTCCTTAGCAGCAAGTATCCTCTTTATTAGCTCAGAAATTTCATCTACGCCCGGTGATTTTTTTCCGTCTCTTCCAGAGCCATCGTCAAACTTTTTTAAAATTCCGTCAAGTTTTTTTAATATTTTATCCATCCATTCATTAAATTTCTTATGATCTCTGGGTGCGCTTCCACCCCAATTTTTCGTATAGTTCTTTACAGCTATGAAGTCTTGTAATTGTTTTATGATTTTATCCAATTCTTTCGCATCTTTTGAATTTTTACCTGAGCCTTGAGAATCGAAGCCATTTTCAAGTCCTCTTTTAACAATTTCAAGTTGTTCAATTAATTGCTTAACTGCGTTTAAGCAATCCGATGGTTTGTTTTGTTCTTGGTTTTGCGCAAAGAGAGTGTAAAATGATCCTAATAATAAGAAATTAGTGACTAAACCTGTGATGATAATCCAAATTGTTTTCATAGGAATTGAATTTATATCTAGACAAATATACAATACAATAAGCTGAAATACAAATATATAAATTTATCTAATTAAATAGTTGATCCTTAACAACACAATTTAATTAAACCACAAAGTGTCACAAAAGATACTCAAAGTAACACAAAGTCAGGAAAGCAAATTTCAAACACTTTTGAGACAGCCTCATCCCATTTTTACATATATCGTAAATCATATATCACCAGCGCTAAATATTTGTATCTTTGCGCTCCGGTTTTTCACTAAATTGATATGAACTAAACCACCTCACCCTCTTCACCCCCTCTCCTGGAGGAGAGGGGGACGGGGGGTGAGGCTGAGTAAAACTAACAACCTGATAAAATGAAAAAAATAGTCGACTACTTCGTTTCCATGCAGTTTGCCCTGACACTTCTCCTGGTCTTCGTCGTGGCCATTGCCATGGCCACCTTCATTGAAAATGATTTCGGAACAACGGTAGCCAAAGGCCTTGTTTACGGTGCAACATGGATGGAAATACTTCTTTTGATCCTGTCGCTCAGCCTGATAGGAACCATTTTAAAATACAGGCTTATTCAAAAGAAAAAGTGGCTGGTTCTGATCTTCCATCTTGCATTTGTGATCATCCTTCTCGGTGGAGCCATCACACGATTTTTTAGCTTTGAGGGGACCATGATAATCAGGGAGGGTGCCACTTCCAACCAGATCATCACTTCCGACCATTATGTACAGGTCACCATACGTGATGGTGAACAGGTATTATCACATGATAAACAAGCCTTTTTTTACACAAAGGCACGCAACCATTTTAAGGAGAATATCAGGTTCGGAGATAAAAACTGTACGGTAAAATATGTCAACTATCTTCCCAACGTGGGTCAAACGGTTGAAGAAGATCCTAACGGGGAGCCTATCATCACGCTTATCACCATTGATCAGCAAGGCCGTAAATACTTTTATTTAAAACAGGGTGACAGCATCACTTTTGGTGACCGGAAATTTTTCTTCAATAGTCCATCTAGCGATACAAATGCCTTTCAATTCAGGTTTAAAGACGGAGCGCTGACATTTGAGGCCCCTTTACCTGTTGTTGAGATGGCCATGGAACTAAGCACCACCGACACGCTCGAAGCACATGCATCCTATCCTCTTGGCATAAGAAGGCTATACTCTTTCGATGACAGGAATTTTGTCATCCGGTCGTTTATGGAAAAAGGGAAAGTCAAGCTCATTTCTGCTCCGGCCGATCAGTCGCATAACCTGAAAGATGCCATCACATTCAACCTTGAATTTGAAGGGCTTTCAAAAGAGGTTGTGCTATACACATCCGAGAATACATTTGGCGAGCCGGTCACGACCAGCATAAATGGTGCGGATTTCACCATAGCTTATGGTCAGAAGACCGTCACCATTCCATTCTCTATCAAACTCAATGACTTTAAGCTGGAGCGTTACCCCGGCTCCATAAGCCCTTCATCCTTCATGAGCGAGGTCACTCTCATCGACCAGCGTAAAAACCTGGAAGAACAGAGACGAATATTCATGAATAACGTCCTTAATTACAGCGGCTACCGGTTTTATCAGTCGTCGTATGATAATGATGAGAAAGGCACCATTTTGTCGGTCAACCATGATTTCTGGGGAACTTATATAAGTTATGCAGGTTATTTTCTCATGACAGCAGGGCTCATTCTTAACCTGTTCAGTAAAAAAAGCCGCTTTCGTCAGCTCATAAATCTTAGCACAGCTATCAGGCAAAAAAGTAAAGGCATCACGGCAGTCATATTGATAGCTATCCTATCAGGTTTGTCGGTTCAAGCTATTGCCGGACAGGATGAACGGATAATCCCAACGAAAGGGGTAACCAAAAAACATGCAGATGCTTTTGGTAAACTGTTGATTCAGGATCAGCAGGGACGCATTAAACCGTTGAATACGATGGCATCTGAAATCCTCCGTAAGGTGAGTCGCTTAAATGACATTAACGGGCTCAATCCCGACCAGGTCATGCTCGGCATGCTCACCGATCCGGAGACGTGGCAAAAAGTCCCCATGATTAAAATATCTGACCCCACGCTAAAAAACATCCTTGATATTAACGGGAAGTACGCAACTTTCAGTGATCTCTTTGATATGGAAAATATGGGTAAATATCTCATTGGAGGGTATGTGGATGCTGCCTATAACAAGAAACCTGCCCTACGCAACGCTTTCGACAAGGACGTCATCAAGGTGGACGAAAGGCTTAATATCTGTTATATGATCTACAGCGGTTCCATGATGAAGCTATTTCCTAAACCCGGCGATTTAAATAATACCTGGTACTCAGATATTAATGCGGAAAAAGATTTCGATTCGACAGAACGGATACTTATTAAGACTTTCCTTCCCCGCTATTACGCCTCTATCACGGAAGCCATTAAAACGGGTGACTGGAATATCCCAAACCAAAACCTCAGCGATATCCGGTCATATCAGGAAAAGTACGGTAAAGCCGTCTTCCCTTCACCATCGAAAGTCAAAGGTGAAGTACTTTATAATGACCTGAATATCTTCAAACGTCTGTTTCCTGTTTACAGCCTGCTTGGTTTTATACTGCTGATATTTGTTTTCATCAGCATGCTAAGTCATGCAGATCGTTTTAAAACAGTCATACGGATATTGATAGCCCTGATTGTCATTGCCTTTATTCTTCACACACTGGGACTGATATTGCGTTGGTATGTTGCCGGCCATGCGCCATGGAGCAATGGATTTGAGACTATGATCTATATTGGCTGGGGTATCGTACTATCGGGATTGATATTTGCCAAAAGGTCGAAAATCACGCTGGCCGTGACTGCTATATTGGCTTCTCTCACGCTGATGGTCGCCAACATGAGCTGGATGGATCCTGAAATTACCAACCTTGTGCCTGTTCTCAAATCCTACTGGCTGGTGATACATGTTGCCGTTATAACGGCCAGCTACAGCTTTCTGGCTATAGGTGCCATCCTTGGTTTCACAAACCTTCTGCTGATGATCTTTCAGAATGAAAAGAACTATAAGAGGATAAAGCTGACCATCGAAGAGTTGTCGAACATAAATGAGATAAACCTGATGATCGGCCTGGTGCTGGTAAGCATAGGCACGTTCCTTGGCGCCGTATGGGCCAATGAATCGTGGGGCCGTTACTGGGGATGGGATCCCAAGGAGACATGGGCGCTGATCACCATGCTAGTCTATTCATTCGTCACACACATGAGGCTTATACCGGGACTCAGGGGCACCTTCACCTTTAATTTTGCCGCCCTTATCAGCTTCAGCTCTGTGCTGATGACCTATTTCGGAGTAAATTATTATCTGTCTGGACTTCATTCATATGCCAGCGGTGATCCTGTGCCTGTACCGGCATTTGTGTATTATGCCGCCGCCATAATTATAATTGTCACACTAATGGCATACCGGCAATACCGAAGGTTGAATAAAGGAGAAATTACTGAAGAGGAAGAAATTTCTTCCTGACCAATGCCAGCGCTTGTCACCAATGCTAGCGAGTCTGTGACGCTTGCTACGTTTCCAATATGTTGATATCAAACACGCTTTCCCGCAAAAGCGGGACTCGCACTAGCTGGGGAAAATAAAGATTCAAGAGATAAAGAAATAGAATGATCTGTAATATTTTTAATCAACATCTTTTTCTTTTAGCTCGCTTTTTTGTCGTTTTTTCCCGATTACGAATACTGTCACCAGCCCAAGGATTGTTGTGGTTCCGAATATACCTGCAATTATATCATGTCCAAAATAAGCTAAAAGAGAGGCAAGTACGAGTCCTAAGATACTTATAATAAATCCAAATTTCTGTCCTATGCCGCTTTGTTTAAATTGCTCTTTTATTGCATGTTTTTCAATATCGATTCTATGATCAGACTGTTTTTCAGCCATTTTCATTATTCTTTCTGCTCCATTAGGAATGATTTCATTATATTCCTTTAAAATTGCAGCAGGCGGTAAAGGGCCACTAAAAATTATAGATTTTTCAATAATAGAAAGCTTTGCAGCATAGGCTTGCATAATTTCAAAGCGTTTCTCTTCTGGTAATTTCTCCAAAAAATCTCTTATTTCCTCGGGGATCGCCTTAGATGATGGTTGTTTATGGACGGCTTTCTTTTGTATTTTCTTTTTATTGTCGTCTTTATCTGCTTCGATATTACTATTCATTAAAATTAAGTTCTAACTGCTTATCTTTTTTTAAGGTTGTTTGCTGGCCCATATTATCAACGGCGTTCCTGATATCTTGACCAATAATAGACCAATCTGTCTTTAATGCCTTATAATCGGCTTCTTCATTAGATTGGGAATAATTAAAGTCATAATAATTACCCGGTACATTAAAAATGCTTGCCAATCCTTTAAAAAATGATGGAGCTGGAAATAAGAAGTCTGTTCTAAATCTCTCTTTCTTATACATACACGATAACTATTTATTTGTCCACAAACAACTGTTTATAAAGAATCACAAACCATAATGTAACAGCTAAAACGAATTAATGTTTACAGTATTATACTGATAAATGGTTTGAATGTTACTATTTTAACATCATCAACCTATTTACTGTTAATCCATAGTTTTAAAAAATGTGACCCGGTTTGAGGAGAAAAATTCGCTTAAAGTTAAAACATTTTATCCAAGAAATCAATAACAGCCTTTATGAATGAAAAAAATTTAATGCAATATTAAATAAATGATTAATACAAAATAATATTATACTATCCATTTTTCGTCATGGTGAGCCTTCGACACATAGTCAAGTGATGGCCTTTCACCAACTACAGAGATACTGGGCCAGGCAAAGAGTGATAGCATTTTACGCTGGACCGTTCCGGAATCAAGCCCTGATCATATCGACAACTACTATCATTGTTAGCAAATATTTTTAAATTCCCAATTCAAAAACTTCCAGAAAAACACTCTATATGAGTATTTCTGTTCATAGATCAGAAGAGAGAATGATAAGTCTTTCGTCATGCATTTGGAAAACGTACATAAATTTTGTACTTTTATGGAAGTATAGAAAGTATTCATTTATTGGTGAAATAAGCTCTATGCGTTTATGCAATTATTAGAATGCATTAAATTATAACAATCCTTTTAAGTCACATCTTAAATACTAAAATTATGCAATTCAAACCCCGTAACGAGATATCTCTTAGACATTTTTTTTCCTCAAGTTATACCTCCGAAATTTTGAAAATAGAATATTTTGGACCCGTACTAAATGAGGTAGATGGAATTGAGTCCAGTCCGGATTGTCTTGTACTCGACAAAAGAAGAATTCCATATAATCTGAGGCGTTGTGAGTTCAAATTTATCCCAACAAATTCATTAGACTACCGAGACAACGGGAGGTTTGATGTTGCAATTGTGTGGGATCTACCGCATAATTTAACAAAAGAAAACTTATTGCAACAATTACGTGTTCAGAATGGTTGTCAAGAAGTTATTGTTCTAAGGGAAATGAGAAAGTTTGACTCATTGCCTGACTATATAATTCCTCAAAACGTCAATTTTTTAAATATTCAGAAGTTAATAGAATTTCTTCAAATTCGAGATTTTGATGCAGCCTATTCTGCCTACTTAATTGCTAAAATGTATCCAAATAATTTTAACTCAGAACGTTTAATTATCCATCTTGTAAATAGGTTCCAAAGAATTGCCGATATGGATGCAAAAGGCCGAGGAAATGCTGTCGGAAGGTTTATAATGACTCGGCCTGCCATAATTGAATGGATGAACCGCAAATATTATCGCTGGAATGCAAATTATCAGCCAGATATAGCAATTCACACAATTGCGCAACTTATTAATGAGAAATTTCATGAAAATGTTCCCAATAATGACGTTATTGATGAAATAATATGACATGCTCTAACAAGCCGGCAGTCAATCAATGCGATGCAGGTTAGCAAAGAAACGTTAATGGTATATTAAAAATGAAAACTATAGATAAATATTAATACTGTCAAAAATCCACACTGCTGCTGTCGGCAGGGTGTTAGTAAAAATACTTTATTAAATATGGATCTATTAAATTTCTTTATATAAAAGAATAAAAATGAAGAAGAAAGGAAAACTTCGCTTGAAAGTTCCCTGAATATACCAATAGGTATTTTGACTGTTATTTTTGCTGTTCTATTTTATGTCATTTCGGAATATGATTTCACTAATTCTGTGCTTTTAGAAAAACTTTTTCTGCTAATATTCGTTTTGCTTTCATCTTTTTTTTCAATTTTATCATGTTATTATTTGTTCAAATCATATAACAACCTATTTAAAGGTTATGAATACCGTGGACTTCCATTCGCATCAGAGCTTATAAAATATAAAAAAGCTCTTGAAGAGTATTATTCGCAATATCAGGCTAGTTATTCAGGAGTTAATGGCGATTCTGAATTCGAAAAATACCTTATAAATAAACTTGCCGAATACACAGATAGAAATACTTTTAATAATGATTTAAAATCTAAATTTTTATATATTTCAAAAAGATATTTGTTCATTGCGATTGTCTCATTAGTTCTTTCCTTTATTCCATTTTTATTCAATTTATTCAATAAGCCTGATAAATCATATCAAATTGAGATAAAGAACATTGAAGCATTAAATAAACACCTTTTAAACTTTGAGAATTATGATAGACGAACCGACAAATCAAACATTACCGCCAGAGGAGACACCACTACCTCCTCCTCCACCACCTCCAGCAGACAGGATAATTAGGGAAGGTCAAGAACCTATTCCACCACCTCTCCCCCCAATAGAGGAAAAGTAATAAATTAATACTGCTAATCGTATAGACAGCCCCGCCCGATTTATCTAATGAAGTGCGCCTCATTCACCATAGTACATTCAGATCACAAATAAGTTGGTGATTAATAAAAAATTGTTGATTTTCAGTTAATTGAAGGAATGAAGGATAAATTTACTCATGAAGGGAATTACGCATTATGCGGGGAATATAGTGAATTATCAAATATTAAATTTAAATGAAATGGAGGATCTCAAAATGACCAAAAAAAACAAAAATAAAATAATAGATAAATATTTAGAAGCTGCCAAAATAAATCAAGAAAATCTTTGGAAAAGGCGACAAATTGAATGGAAAACTTCATTTGCGTTGTGGACAGCTATTGCGACTTTCTCAGGATATATTTATTATTCTGCGCATCGACCGATTCCGCATCCATACAATTGGATTTTTCTAATTACAATTCTTATTGTTTATATTGGAATATTATGGATCCAGCATAGGCACTTGAAAGCCATTTTTATATCCAGCGAACGTGATTTAGATTTTATAAATTATTTTCTTAATAAAATGGCTTGGGAAATTAATAACGCTGATTTTAAAGAAAAACCAGAACGGCCTGAATGGTCAAATCTAGATCCAAAAGATTGGGGCAGTAAAAAAGAAGAAAATGAATATTATCAAAAACGAAAGAAAAAAATGATGCTTTACTGGAACTCAATTCTAATTACTGTTCTCATTGAGATACTTTCATTGTTTATTCTTGCATCAATGTGTTTCGAAATTAAATGATTTGTATTACAAACAACTAACGTACAAATTAAGATAAAAGTTTATTCAACTGAGCATAATCAAGTAGACAGCCCCCCCAGATTTATCGGACGAGGTATGCTTCTCATACCATCCGCTTGAGGCTGAGTAACTAGTACGGCAACGTATTAAAATAATATCTTTTACAATGATAGGATTTATCACTGTACCTTCATATAAATTGTCATAATCTTTCCCACCCCTTAAAATAAAGTCCTACAATTCACAATCTTTTCTATTTAAAGGTATTACCCTCCCTGATCCGATCAAAATCTTGACTATCTGACAGGAATTGCTGGTAAGAATATTCGCTCTGCATATCACAATAAAAAAGCCGGCTCGTCCAGGCCGGTAGAAATTGAAAAACAAACAAGAAAGTAGAGATCAATCGATCAGGGTGAACCACGGCTCATTTTATTATTCCGCTGTAGGTCATGTTTAATCGATTTACAGCATTATCATTAAAATCACTTTTTCAAGCAAGCGTTCCCGTAAAAGCAGGACGCTGGACCCGGACACGTGTTCGGAAGACCTGTCCTGCAAAAGCGGGACGCGCATCAGCTGGGGGTGAATTATTATCTTTTGTGACTTCATTCCTATGCCAGCGGTGATCCGATGCTTGTGCCGACATTCGTGTATTTTGCCATCGCCATAATAATAATTGTCACAATAGTGGCATACCGGCGATACCGGAAGATGAATAAAGACGAAATGTCTGAAGAATAGATGCCACGAAGATTATAAAGATAGCCGGAATTAAAAATCCATACTTACCTTGTTCACGGCACAATTTTTACGACTATTGCCCTGGAAATAATGATCCATGTAAACATTATCAGTAAAATACTAAGCCATAAGGATATTAAGACGACCGAGATTTATTTAAGATACTTGGATGAAATAAAGATTCAGGAAATAAAGAAATGGATAATCTATAAGATTTTCAATAAATATTTTTTAGTGCAAGAATTATAAGAAAAATTTGATTTTATTAACTTCGTTAGAGAATCAAAAAATAACATTTAATACACACTACAAAAGCCAAAAATTATGTATTATATCTACAATCTAAAAGAAAAACTTCAAGAGTGGCTGTCCAGATTAGAGCGGGCAGATTTTCGCCATTTTGGAAATCAACTTGAATTTTTTATTACCAATATTGAAAAGGAAAGAGTTACCAATAATATTATAAATGAAGCGTGTGTTAAATATCATTATGATGATTTAAAAATTGAGAACATGTTAAATAATAGAAATTTTGGTAGCTACAGTTATGAAAGCCAAGAAGAAGAAGCAACATGCAGCTATAAGTTGATAAAATACCTTTTTTCGAGAAATGAACCTGATCAGATTCTATATGTTGAAGTTCTTCCGCGGGGTGATCAAGATAAAAAAACAGTTTTTATTAAAAATTTTGTTTATCCAATACTTTATTACTTAGATGATAGGCTTGACAAATCCAATTCAACAATCTACTTACTTGAAAAGTATAAGAGAAGGACAGAATGGTTTACAAAGAAGAAATTATTTGAACAGTATGACACTGCAAAAAAGAACTATGAACAAATCTTTGAAGATGATTTAAGGTTGTTCCTCCTTGACCAAGGAGTTGATTACCCATTTTCGACTCCAATGTCATCTTCCGGTAGAGCCGATATTGTAGGGGAAATAGATACAGAAAACCCTTTAGTTGTTGAAATAAAAATATTTGATAGAGCTAAAGGATACGGAAAAGATAGAATTATAGATGGTTTTACGCAAATTTACAGATACACTAATGAATATAATAAGGATGTCGGATACCTTATAATATTTAATATGGACAAAGCTGAACTTAAAATGAATTTTACTGAAACAGAAAAAACTTTCCCTCCTGCTATCTATTTCAATAACAAAGTATTTTATTTCGTTGTAATAAATACAGCAAATCAATGTTCAGCTAGTGAAGCTGGGATAATCCGAGTAATTGAAATAACTGAAAATGAACTTATTAAAGCAATAACTACCACCAATAAATAAGGCTTTGTGTGGCGTCAACCAAACATGAAGTCTTATTTATTGGATACCAGTATAAAAATTTTCACTGATAATCCAGGGAATAGAATTTTCGGCTATCTTTGTAAAAACACCCCATGTAGATATGTTGACAAAAGAGAATGTTATAAAAACAGTTTCAAAACTTCCAGATAATTTCAGCCTTGATGAACTCATAGATAAGTTGATATTTATTGATAAAGTTCAAAAAGGATTAGAAGAATCATTAGCAGATAAAGTTTATTCCAAGGAAGAAGCAAAAAAAAGGCTTTCCAAATGGTTAAAGTAGTTTGGACCGATTTTGCAATTCGTGATCTTAATGATATTGGTGAATATATTGCAAAAGATTCTGAACGTTATGCAAAAGTTGTAATTCAAAATTTATTTGAATCAACAGATCTGTTGGAATCCCACCCAAAAGCCGGTAGAATTGTCCCGGAATTTAATAACAAAAACTTAAGGGAGTTAATAAGAGGTAGTTACCGAATAGTTTATCGAGTTGTGGATATTTATAGAATTGATATACTTACGGTGCATAATTCTACACGATTATTGACAAAATCAACACTATACAAAAGAAAAAAGTAGTATAATAACTACAGCAGACAATCTCAAAGGCGGCTCCGCCAGCCATAGCTAACGGAGTGCACCACTCACATCGTCCACCGGTGGCGGACAACAATCCGGGCAGGCATCTGTGCTCGGCGTTATGGTACATTATAAAACAAGCAAGTCAATGAAATATCTTCTGACTATTTCTATAATATTTTGGACAGTTTTGCTCTTTGCACAGACAGATAATGCAAAAGCAGAGTGTAAGTCTCTGTTTGACTCTCTTACAAACCGGACAGTGTATTTGATGGTTGACCAATTGCCTGAATTTCCTGGAGGTGCCAACTCATTGAAAAGATTCATTTTGAACAATTTGATATGGCCAAATGATGGTCAAGATGACTTTCAAGGAACTGTTTATGTTTCGGTAATGGTAGAGACTGATGGGAACCTAACTAATAAAATCATTCTTAAAGGAATATATGATCTTGCAGACAAAGAAGCTCTAAGAATAATAGATAAGATGCCAAAATGGAAACCAGGGAAATGCAATGGAAAGGTTGTACCTGTTAAATACTGTATCCCTATAAAGTTTAGAATGGAATAGAAATAACGCACCATAATCGAGTAGGTGTCTCCGCCAGTCATAGCTGACGGAGTGCACCTCTCACATTATCCGCCGGAGGCGGACAACAATCCGGACCGGCATCTGAGCTCAACGTTAGGGCACATACAAAGACTATTTGACTAATGAAAACATTTTTCGGAGTATTCAATACTGATCAAGTTAATAAGTACGGACACTGTTTTACCGTGTCAGCATTGGAAGATGGCATGTGGCAAGCAGGCGTTTATGGAATGCCAACACACATGAGCCACGACATGCACCGTTTAATTGGATGGGCTATTCCGTTTGGACTTTATTTCGAGCCTGGGATTACTTACACGGTAGGGAGAATTTTAATTGCTGACAACAATGAAGATTCAGAAAAAATATATACAGCTCGTTGGAAAGTACTGCTCAAAAGATACAGTGAAGCATTTGAACCACATAAAGAGGTTTTCATAGGTTTGCTTGGCTCAAATTATTCTGAGAACGGCACATTTCATTATCCCTCTTGCGCTGCATACATAAGCCCTGAAATTTTATATGCTGTTTTCCCAGACCTCAAAGAGTTAGCCCAAAAGGAAAAAGCAGGATTGATATATCTGAGTGACTTGCTTCAGTCATTTGAATACTTGTCCCAAGGAGTTTTTAAACACAAAGAATCAGATTTAGCGGTTTTTGCAAACTCATTTTTTCGTAGGTCACTTTCTCGTTTGAATAATTTCCATTTTGAATTTTTAGATGAGCTTGTTGCCCTTCATTGTGTAAAAGACGTTACTGTAAGAATATCGCTGGACACGGATATGATAGGTTATGCTCCCTCCTTTCTTAAATCTTATGAATATGAATATTGGTGGGGACCGAAATATTCTGACGATATAGCCAATATCCCTTCTGGTCCAACTCAATACAGAAGTGATGAGTTTGAAAAACTTTATTATGGTATTGTCAACACGGATTTCAACTGGAAACATAGCGGAAACAACTATGAATTCGAATTAGAAGAAGTAAGAAATGAACCTGCTCCGGAATTAGTAGATACCTATGGATGCAGATACGTTCATTCCATATATGAGAAGAAACAAGAATGTTTTAACCATTTTGATGGAGCTATCAGATCTTACAATAAAGACTTGATGCTTGAACGGCTTGATTCAAAATTGACCGATTTTGGGAGACGCAGCGTATATACCAAAATTTTTAGGGTAGATGGTAAACTACCTCTGGCTAAATGGAAAAGTCTTGTAACTAACTATTTGCAAGGAAATCCACAGATATTTGAGTACTTCGGTTTAGAAAAACCGGAAGTCCGCAGGGTAATTGAAGAAGCTCCTCAAACAGTTACTCAGAAGTTAGTACCGTATGCAATTAACAAGGGTGAAGGAATAAGAATGCTGGTTTCTTATCATGAACAGGCTGAAAAACCTAAACATGATAGGTTAGTTTCAATATTCGATAGCCTTTCTATTGGAAGTGAAATCCACAATGCGGTTGAATATGATGTATTTGAGTTAAAGAAAGCACTCAATAGGCTGGATACCGACTTGTTTATTCCTGACAACCTTATCTACCTGATTCCTGAAGATATGTATTGCAATATACCCTGTGTATTTCATTCCGATAGGACCACACAGGATTTGTTAAATGATACCCTAACTGCACTAAAAAACTTATTTACAGCTTTGGTTCAGAAAGGCAATGAAAAAGTATTCTCCTTCACCCTTGCATGGAACATGGAAGATAAGGAAGTCCTGATTAGTGTTTTAGGCCATGTCACAGATATTGTAGGATGGATGGACACATTTTCGGAAATACCTACTGAAAGGGATAATTTCAAAAAATGGTTAGAAGACCAGGCTAAATACCTATCCGTCATTGAATCCGCCAACAAATCACCCGAATTATCAGAGATAATAAAGTATGATGGAGTTCTTTACCTGAAAAGACGACCAGTGGACACAGACGTTAATATCAACTACGAACCCTCTTCAGAGGGATTGAAATTCAAAATGAAATTGAGAACCGACCAGTCAGAGTTGTTAAATGCCATTAAAAATGGAGAAGTCTTTCCAGTTTCTTCTGCTATCGCAGATGAAATTATCTGTGAAAAAGACGGTAAAAACTATAAAGATAGCCAGTATTCAACTTATTTAGATGATGGCGTTTTCCAAAGAGTAAGCAAGCATATTCCAATTGGAATGTTCTGGTCTGATAAGCCTGCGTAATAATATGAGCTATTCGCATGAAGAAATATATGCCCTTATTGGCAGGGATGATAAAGTAGCAGTGCTAACCTTCCATGAAGATTCTGAAGGGTACAAAATGTTTGGTAAGGACTTAACGGTGGTCTTTTTGTACAATCAGTACGAAAGAGAACAATTTGAAGAAAAGTTTCGGGCCAATTCTGATGAAAGTACACACGGAAAGATTAAAGCACAATACCTGGGCTATGATATACCGGTGGAAGCAGCAGAGTACATCAGAAAAGAAGGTATCAATAGCACTGATATAAAATCAATCTTCCCTTCTCCCTGGCCTCATGAAAACCTTTACCACAAAGAGGAAAAAAGAGCCATAAGGAAAATAGAAATCCCGATCAAAAAAGAACCAAAGGGCGGTGATTATGATTGGATGTATGGTTTCACAAAGAAGTTAGTCAGTGATGGTGTTGGGCTTTGTCCCCACGACCGGGAATGGTATTTGGCAATGAAGCTGTTTCATGAAGAAAAAAACCTTTCAGAAGATGAATCTGCCGAAATACGGGATAATGGGACACTCAAACCGGCCATTGAGGAAAAGTACTTGGAGATTAAGTTTGACAAAGAGGTAATTACAGAGGAGGAACAAAAGAGATTAGAGCGGTTGTGGTCAGATTCCATGAACAGCAACTTTGAAATCTTAAAACAGGAATTGAATAATGCAGGGATCAACTTAAAAAAATTGAGCAGCGAAAAACCCTCCCTGTTTTGGTTTCTTATGAAAGACACCTATCGCTACATTCCCCGGCATTTGAATATAGCAGGAGCACGGGCCATTTATCTTGACTTCAAAGGATTTCTCCATGTATTTCTTAGGCATGTCCAGGAGTTTGAAGCAATCGAGCAATTCAAGCATAAAGATAATTTCCTGTGGAATCCGGAGGACGTTATTATGGTCATGCAAAAAGTAATCAGTTCGGTAGATGATGAGATACAGGAGTTCTGGAAGGAAAAACCAGACCAGCGATTTAGCAAGTATGGAGAACAGAGCCTATATTTTGAAGGTGATTATTACACATTCCATATTGAAGCAAATGGAAGACTTAGCACGTTCCATAATAATAGGAAAAAAATATAATTAAAATAAGTACGATGCCTCAATCGAATAGGCGGCTCCGCCAGTCAAAACTGACGGAGTACACTTCTCACACCATCCTCCTGAGGTGGACAACAATCCGGGCCGGCATCTGCGCTCGGCGTTGGATGCAAGTGAACTTCGTTAACCAATCTTTTTTTTCTTACCTTTGCTTTATGAAGAACCAAAAGCAAATAGTACTATCGATGATTAAGAAGCGGGTTAAGGAAATTGACCCGACTGCAGATATTATTCTGTATGGTTCAAGAGCGAGAGGAGATGAACGACCTGATTCTGATTGGGACATCCTAATTCTAATCAACACAAAAGCAGATATAGAAACTGAAAAAGTCTTCAGGCACAAATTATTTGATGTAGAATTGGAACTCGGAGAAGCTTTCTCAACATTTGTATATAACAAACAGGAATGGGAATCTAAATATTGGATGACTCCCCTATACAAAAATATTTCGAACGAAGGAATAGCCATATAAATAAATGCCAAAAACTCAAGAAGAATATATTGCATATCGTATTGAAAGGGCATGGAGAACTTTCAACGATGCGAAATCACTTGCTGAGGCAAGAAGTTGGAATTCTTCAATTAACCGATTGTATTATGCTTGTTTTTATGCTGTTTTAGCTCTATTTGCCAAACATGACATCAATAGCCATACTCACTCAGGAGTTAAAACTCAATTTCTGCTTCTTTTTATAAAAACTGAGAAACTAGATAAATCGCTGGGAATTCTATATTCTGACCTGTTTGACTTCCGACAGAAAGGGGATTACGGTGACTTTTTCGATTTTGAAGAGGAAAATGTGATAACATTAATTCCTGAAGTCGATCAATTCATAAAAGAAATAGAAACTCTTACCAAGCAATAAATCACCTACAGTCGACGAAAGTGTAAATGCCAGCCCGATGTTAAATCCCCGAGAAAGCGGGTATCTGCTTGGATACTGCATAATGAATTCTTAACTTTACACCGACACAATCTTGGCCGGCATCTCCGCTCGGCGTTATGTCCAATAGTCGAAAGACATCCTGCAAATTTTGATTTTAACGACAAAAAATGAACAATATAAAGATTAAAAGATACCGTGATGGTCAAGAGATAATGATTCAACAATTGATTAAAAAAGTGTATGATGAATTTGTTTCGATGGATTATTCCAAAGAGGGCAACCGGTTTTTTTATGATTGGATCAAACCTCATAAAATTGCAGAAAGACAAAAAAACCAGAGAACTATCTTAACAGCAATGATGGATTCAAAAATTGTCGGAATGATTGAGATACGCGACAATAATACAATTTCGTTACTATTTATAGATAAAGCGTATCAGGGACAAGGTATAGCGAAGAAACTTTTTCAGGAATCGTTGAAAAATTGTATTCAGAAAGATTCAAATCTGGATAAATTTTATGTTCATGCTTCTCCTTTTTCAATACCGGTGTATAAAAAATTGGGATTCATTGAAACAGATAATATGCAGGAGGAAAATGGAATAAAATATTTACCAATGGAAATGAAAATTAATAAATAAACTACTAGCGAAAATATGATGTAAACACAAGCCGGCGAATGTTAATAGCCAACGTTGGGCATAATGACCAAAACATGAGAAACGAGATAAAATTTGTACATACCAACATTATTGCAAAGGATTGGAAAAAACTTGCGCAATTTTATATGGATGTATTTGAGTGTGAGCCGTTATATCCGGAAAGAAATTTATCCGGAGATTGGATTGATAAAATGACCAGGATTCCTGATGTGAAAATCAAGGGGATTCATTTAAAACTGCCAGGATATGATAATGGGCCGACTCTTGAGATTTTTGAATATAATAAAGCATCGGGAACAACTAATGATCAATCAATTAATGATTTGGGATTTGGTCATATTGCATTTCACGTAAGTGACGTGGAAGATACGATTGATAAGTTAATTGCTATGGGGGGAAAGAAATATGGAGAATTAATTGAAAAAGAGATTACGGGTTTAGGAATTTTAAAAACGATATATGCTTTAGATCCTGAGGGTAACATCATAGAAATTCAAAACTGGAAAGGGAAATAACTGATGATATTCAAGGTATTAAAGGGATGACATCTCTTGCGAGATGTCATCCCTTAATTTATCAGTATATCACCACCTTCTTAGTCAAAGATATTTCCTGGTTGAAAAATCGGAAATAATAGATGCCTCCTTTAAGAAACGAAATATCCATAATATTAAGGCAACCATTATCTGCAGGATATAATTTATCTTCCCTGATTATCTGGCCTTGCATGTTTAGTAATTGATAGTAAAGTGAACTAAAATCCTCAGAATCAATTTTCAGATATATCCTCCCATGTGCCGGATTGGGGAAAATGCTAATAATATTATTTTTCAATATCTGATCAATAGAAGTAATATTAATGAGTTCCACGATGGTATCCGATCCATGGTCATTATATGCGATCAGTTGTACCTGATAATCACCAATTTCAGCATAAGAATGCACCGGATTCTGAATGTCGGATGTATCGCCGTCGCCGAAATCCCATATAAATGATGTTGCATTGAATGACATGTTTGTGAATGAGACTTTAAATTCACTTATGGCGTATGTAAACGATGCCTGTGGCGAACAGGGAACCGTAATAACCTGAACCAGCTCCTGCGTCAACAGATTTTCCCCGCAAAAACGCCATACTGTTATCCCAACACAATAATCTCCAGGTTCAAGGTAGATGTGTTCAGGATTAATTAAAGTTGAACCAATTCCGTCACCATAATCCCAGATGCATGAATCATAATTGATAGCAGTATTCATAAATGAAATCCTGAGGTCATCACAGATATAATCAAAACCGGCTTCAGGATTTGTGCAGATCGAAATGTATTTTATTGTGGTGTCAGGTTCACAGTCATTATATGCGATCAGACTGACTTTATAATCTCCTTCATCAAGATATTTATAGGTTGGGTTCTCCAGAAAAGAGAAGCTGCCATCACCGAAGTCCCAGAAATAGGAAAGGGCATTTTGGGAAGTATTGTTGACAGACAATGTAAATTCATCCAAATGATAGTCAAATTCAGCAACAGGCTGCAAGCATACTCTGACCACTTTGGTTACAGTATCTGCAAATGACTGATTACTAGCAATCAGGGTTACTTCGTAGTCACTAAATTGCTGATAGGCATGAACAGGGTTCTCCTGTATTGACTGAATGCCATCGCCAAATTCCCATAAATACGTATCAGCCCATTGTGAGAGATTATTGAAATATACAGTTTTATTTTCAAGTATGTATAAAAAATCAGCTACAGGGGCAGTAAATGTGATAGCCAGTTTAGGATAAAGGTCTGGATCCGTATAATCGCTTGATGCAAAGGTCATGCATCGGTAATACTCTTCAGTGATGAGACGAATCATAAAACCATGACTCACCTCTGAGTTATCGATCATATCTATAACAAGTTGCGTGACATCTATATCCTCATAATCCTGATGGGGATCGATTGATTGGGGAAGCGTAACCTGATGGAGTGTGGTGACAGAAGGCTGATTGTTCCATGTCACTGTAAATTCATCCCATTCTTCAGTGATCCGTAGAATCCGACAGGCATTCGAACCTGAAAGAGAAGAATGTTCACCATTGTTAGATGAGGATTCCGGATTATTAAATAATGAAAGTAAAGCATCAGTAATAATTGAACCTTCCGGAATAATTGTCAGGTCAAACTCAATCACACCTCTGCAAAGGAACGGGATTCCTTGTTGTGTCCAGGCCAGGGCAGTTAACTCATTCCTACTACCATCATTGGTATTTGGGTTATAATCGGATATGGGAGCATCCTTTCCTTCCTCCGCATCCGGCTGCAGAATAATAATTGTCTGGGAAAAAATTGTGCATTTGCAATAAAGGATAATGCTGAGAAAAATCAGTAAAAAGTAAAGGGACTGTTTCATGTAATTTTATTTACAATCAATAAATTATAAATTTTTGGTCAAAGGGATGACATCTCTGGCGAGATGTCATCCCTTTGTTTATTAGTATATCACCACTTTCTTAGTCATAGATATTTCCTGGTTGAAAAACCGGAAATAATAGATACCTCCTTTTAGATATGAAATATCCATAGGATTAAGGCAACCATTATCTGCAGGATATAATTTATCTTCCCTGATTATCTGGCCTTGCATGTTTAGTAATTGATAGTTAAGTGAACTAAAATCCCCAAAATCAATTTTCAGATAAATCCTCCCATGTGCCGGATTGGGGAAAATGCTAATAATATTATTTTTCAATATCTGATCAATAGAAGTAATATTAATGAGTTCCACGATGGTATCCGATCCATGGTCATTATATGCGATCAGTTGTACCTGATAATCCCCAATTTCAGCATAAGAATGCACCGGATTCTGAATGTCGGATGTATCGCCGTCGCCGAAATCCCATATAAATGATGTGGCATTGAATGACATATTTGTGAATGAGATTTCAAATTCACTTATGGCGTATGTAAACGATGCCTGTGGCGAACAGGGAACCGTAATGACCTGAACCAGCTCCTGTGTCAACAGATTTTCTCCGCAAAAACGCCATATTGCCAGATTTACAGAATAATCTCCAGGTTCCTGGTAGATATGTTCAGGATTAATCAATGTAGAACCAATACCGTCACCATAATCCCAGATGCATGAATCATAATTGATGGTAGTATTCATAAATGAAACCCTGAAGTCCTCACAGATATAGTCAAAACCTGCAACGGGGGATTTGCATATCGAAATATTTTCCACCGCTGTGTCAGGTGCACATTCATTAAATGCGATCAGACTGACTTCATAGTCTCCCTCAACCAGGTATTCATAGGTTGGGTTCTCCAGAAAGGAGATGTTGCCATCCCCAAAATCCCATAAGTAAGAATTGGCATTTTGAGATAAATTGTTCACAGACAATGTATATCCATCCAACTGATAGCCAAATTCAGCATCAGGCCGCTGGCACACTTTAATCATTTTCACCACAGTATCTGACTGTAACTCGTTGCTGGCTTTCACTGTCACTTCATATTCTCCAAAATCCTGATAAATATGCACAGGATTTTCAAGTATAGACTGGATTCCATCTCCGAAGTCCCAAATAAATGAATCATAATCGGATGAGGTATTCATAACAAATGAAACCCTGAGATCACCACAAGTATAATCAAAATCAATCTCGTAATGATGATATACTGTAATGTATTCAACTGCAGTATCAGGCTCACAATCATTATAGGCTACCAGCCGTAATTCGTACTCTCCTGCGTCAGGATAAACATGCGTTGGATTTTCCATATAAGAGAAGCTGCCATCCCCGAAGTCCCAGAAATAAGAAAGGGCATTTTGGGATGTATTGCTGACAGACAATGTAAATTCATCCAACTGATAGTCAAATTCAGCAACAGGCTGCAAGCATACTCTGACCACTTTCGTCACAGTATCTGACATTTCCTCCTTGCTGGCTATCAGGGTCACCTCATAATCTCCAAAATCCTGGTATTCATGTACCGGATTTTCCAGAATAGATTGGACACCATCTCCGAAGTTCCATAAAAACGTATCAGCCCATTGCGAGAGATTGTTGAAATATACAGTTTTATTTTCAAGTATGTATAAAAAATCAGCTACAGGAGCAATAAATGTGATGGCCAGTTTAGGATGAAGGTTTGGATCCGGATGATCGCTTGAGGCAAAGATCATGCACCTATAATACTCTTCTGTAATAAGCCGTATCATAAAACCATGTCCCGTTTCGGGATTATCGATTATATCTTTTATAAGTTGAGTGACATCTATATCTTCATAATCCTGGTGAGGGTCAACTGATTGTTTAAGAGTAACCTGATGTAATGTTGTTGTTGATGGTTGATTGTTCCAGGTTACTGTATATTCATCCCACTCGTCAGTTATCCGTTGGAGCCAGCAGGTATTTGGACCGGATAAAGATGAGTGTTCACCATGATTATTGGTAGGATCTGGACTATTATATAATGACAAAGAAGCGTTGATTATAGATGCCCCTGATGGAACCACTGATAAATCAAATTCAATTAAAGATCTAACTACAAACGGAATCCCTCCCGCAGTCCAGGCCATAGCAATATAATCTATATGATAATAATAATTCTGGTCAGGGTAATAGGTGCTAATAAAGGCATCCTTGCCATCTTCAGGGCCAGGTTGTAAAGTGATAGTAGTCTGCGATTGTGTTGGACCTATGTATCCAACAGTGAGAGCTACAATCAGGATCAGGAAGTATCTATTCATTTCATATATTTTAGAACCTTTAAATATACAAAATAATTCAATCTAATAAAAGCTGTTTGAAAAAAATTTCAGGGCAGTATTAAAGGGATGGGGGTGACTAATAAGTTAAAATGTTTTAGATTTCCTCCTTTGTGCTCCTCTGCGTGTACTTTGTGATCCTTGTGGTTCAATAACTTAAGATGTAACCACAAAGGCGACAAAGGCGCACTAAGGCTTTTTAGCCACCCCTATCCCTGAGTTCCAATTAGTATATCACCACCTTCTTAGTCAAAGATATTTCCTGGTTGAAAAAACGGAAGTAATAGATACCTCCTTCGAAGTGCGAAATATCAATAGAATTAAAGCAACCATTACCTGCAAGATAAAGCTTATCTTCCCTGATTAGCTGGCCCTGCATGTTTAGCAACTGATAGTGAAGTAAATTGAAATCGTCGGAATCAATTTTCAGATAAATCTTCTCATGTGCAGGATTTGGGTAAATGCTTATCTGATCCATCATTATCTGATCACTGGATGTGATGATATCGAGGAGTTCCACGATGGTATCCGATCCAAGGTCATTATATGCGATAAGTTGTAACTGATATTCTCCAATTTCTTCATAAAAATGTAACGGATTCTGAATATCGGATGTTTCACCATCGCCAAAATCCCACAGAAAAGATGTTGAATTGCCATCTTCATTAGCCAGCTTATACATGAATCCATGACCGGATGCAGGATTATCAATCATATCCTGTATAAGCTGCCTGACATCAACCTCGAAGTCCTGATGAGGATCAAGCGTATATGGCAAATAAACCTTATTCTCCTCTGTGACAGAAGGTTGGTTATTCCAGGTTACTGAATATTTACCCCATTCCTCAATAACGCGAGATAACCAGCATTCATTTGAGCCTGATAAGGAGGAATGCTCCCCATTATTTGTTGTGGAATTTGGATTGTTTGATAAATATAACGAAGCATTGATTATGGCTGCACCGGCCGGAATAGCCGAAAGATCAAATTCAATCAGGCTTCTGTAAATATAAGGTTCTCCCTGGAAAGTCCAGGAAACCGCGCAGAAATCAGGATCATAATACAAGTTTAAATCCGGATCCAGCGTGGATAACAGGACATCCTTGCCATCTTCAGGGCCAGGTTGTAAAACGATGGTAGTCTGCGTTTGCAAATATACGCTGACCACTTTAGTC